>CAYSZB010000009.1:0-39081 GCA_964435475.1 uncultured Anaerolineaceae bacterium
TATCCAAGCTTTGGCCGGCAGTTAACTTGCGGTTCGGAAAATATTGATCTAATTTTTGGTTGACATTAAGTGGGTGAGCAGTTATAATGTTGTTTCCTTGCCCTGGCAAGCTTTTTGCTGGGGTAATTTTATGTAAACCAACTTACCCGCGCTCTTGCGGCGACACGCGAGAAAAGTGGTAAAGTGAAGATTGGAGAAAATATGAAATATGTAATTGTCGAATGTGGCGGCAAGCAGTATCGAGCCGCTGAAGGCAGTCTGGTCTCAGTTGACCGCCTGCCAGGTAACGTGGGTGATCCAGTCACCCTTGACCAGGTCCTGTTAGTTGCTGATGATGACAAGTTTCTTGTGGGTACACCGCTTGTAAAAGGTGCTGTCATCAAAGCCAAGATCGTAGAGCACTACAAAGGAAAGAAGATCCTGGTTTTTCACTATAAATCAAGAGAAAATATTCGAAAACGATCCGGTCACCGGCAGCAATATACCCGACTGCAGGTCGAATCGATTCAGGTGGAGTAGAAAATGGCACATAAAAAAGGTGGCGGTTCAACCCGCAATGGTCGTGACAGTCAAGCCCAACGCCTGGGAATCAAGAAGTATGGTGGTGAGTATGTATTAAGTGGCAACATCCTGGTTCGCCAGCGAGGCACCAAAGTTCATCCCGGTTGGAATGTGGGTCGTGGTAAGGATGACACCCTTTTTGCCACGATCGACGGTTTTGTAAAATTTGAAACCCTCCCAAGTGGAAGAAAACGCGTTCATGTCTATGAAACTGCGGAAGAGAAGGCTGCTTGATTTATCAAGCTTGAAGAAACAGGTAGATTATGAAAAAGAACATTCACCCCAAATATTATCCAGAAGCCAAAGTCATCTGTGGCTCATGTGGAGCAACCTGGACAACAGGTTCTACTGTTCCCGAGATCCGCACTGAGGTCTGCTCAAATTGCCATCCATTCTATACCGGACAACAGCAACGCATCCTTGATCGTGAGGGCCAGGTCGACCGCTTCTATAAACGTTTACAGGTTCGTAAAGACTACATTGATGAACAAAAGGCGCGAGAAGAATCACAGACTTCACCTTTGCGTCCCATCAACGAGTTGGCCATCAACGCCAAAGCAGTTGCTGCGTTGGACAAAGCCGGAATTAAGAATGTTGGCGATCTGTTAGCCAAGTTAGAGTCCGGTTCAAAAGCCCTGCTTGAAATTGAAGGTTTTGGCAGAAAGTCGTTGATTGACCTGAAGAAAAGCCTGCGTCAATTCGGTTATGCACTGCCCGAAGCCGCTGACGAGATCGACGTTTAGGTTGTCAACTTAATAATTCAAGTGTAAACTTAACAGGCAGATAGCATCTGCCTGTTATTATTTTAAGGAGGATCTCGCCATGCACGAGTCTGGATCTTTGGAAGTGATCACTGGTTCAATGTTTTGTGGGAAAACTGAGGAGTTGATAAGGCGGTTAAAACGAGCCACTATTGCCAAGCAAAAGGTGCAGGTCTTTAAACCAATGATCGATACCCGATATGCAATCGGAAAGGTTACTTCACATGCCGGAAGCAATTTTGATGCCATACCGGTTGAAAGTTCAGACCAGATCATCCCAAAAATTGAGGAAGGGGTTACAGTAATCGGTATCGATGAAGCGCAATTCTTCGATTATGGCATTATCGATGTTGCGGATAACCTTGCAGACAAGGGCTTCCGGGTTATTGTTACCGGGTTGGATACGGATTTTCGGGGAGAACCTTTCGGTTGTATGCCAATCATTATTGCGAAAGCTGAACGGGTTGACAAGCTGAACGCGATCTGCATGGTTTGTGGAGAGCCAGCTTGCCGAACCCAAAGGTTAATTAACGGCAAGCCAGCCAGTTACAACGAGCCGGTGATCATCGTTGGTGCTGATGAGATGTACGAGGCACGTTGCAGGCATTGTCATCGGGTCCCTAGGGAGTAAGAAGGTTATATGCAGGATTATCATGAATACCTGGATAAGGTGTTGATCTCAGAAGAAGTACTTCAAAAACGCATCAAAGAACTTGGTTCGCAGATCAGCCAGGATTACAACGGTAAACAGATCCTGATGATCTGTATATTGCGGGGAGGGGTCATGTTCCTGAGTGACCTAATCCGGCATGTCTCCATTCCTGTTGCCATTGAGTTCATGGCTGTATCTTCTTATGGCTCAGGAGCAAGATCCTCATCCGGAGATGTGCGGATCACTCTGGACCTCAACACCAGCATAAGCAACAAAGAAGTTATCATTGTAGAGGACATTGTTGATAGCGGTCATACCCTTGCTTCGGTGATCGAACTACTGCAAACAAGAAATCCAGCCTCAATTTGTATCTGTACCCTGTTGGATAAATTCTCTCGGAGAGAAGTTCAAGTACCAATCAAATACTGCGGGTTCAAGATTGAAAATGAGTTTGTTTTTGGTTATGGGCTGGATATGGATGAATATTACAGAAATTTGCCCTTTATCGGAACCGTAGATCTCAAGCGTTATGATCCAACAGTTTGACAGTAAGACCCGATCCCTGATCAAGCAGATAAAAGACTGGTCGGGTGACCAGGCACATATCTACCTGGTAGGTGGAGCGATCCGGGACGCCATTTCCAGGAGACCGATCAAAGACCTGGATTTTGTGGTTCCTGGAGAGACCAAGTCCATTGTTTCACGATTACGAAAAAGATTTGACGCACAAGCTTTTGTCTTAGACGATGAGCGCCAGACTGCACGCATCATCCTTAAGCAGGATGGTGAATTACAGATGATGCTTGATTTTGTCAGGATGAACGCCAAAGGACTACAAGAGGACCTGGCAGAGAGGGATTATACAATCAATGCGATCGCCCTGGATCTTCAACACCCGGAGGAATGGATCGATCCCTGTCACGGTGTTTCGGACCTGGCTCAAGGTGTCCTGCGTTGCTGCTCACCAAAATCCATCATCCTGGACCCCTTAAGAATATTAAGAGGGGTCAGGCTGGCATTGGACTATGACCTTAAGATCGAAGATGCGAGTATAAATTTGATGAGGGATAGTGCCAGTGACTTGCAACATATTTCAAGAGAACGAGTCCGAGATGAACTTTTCAAGATCCTGCAAGGCACGGAACCCATCCGGGGGGTCAGGCTGGTAGATGAAATTGGTTGTTTTTTTGTGATATTCCCTGAATTATCAGACCTTCAGACAATCCCAGCCCATCCACCGCATGTTCATCCTTTATGGGAGCATACACTCCATACCGCCGATTACCTGGCAAGGATCATAGACCTTATCCAGGGACAGCAAGAAGAAGAGGGGACCTTCCCTGAACACCTGATCATGGCATTTGATGCCTTAACTCCGTCCCTAGAGGCATTAAGAGATCATTTCTCAGACAAGTTTCCAGAGAATCGAAGCAGGAGGGGACTTCTTTTGTTGGCTGCGTTGTACCACGATGCAGGAAAACCGGAAAGCCTGACCTTCGGAGACGACAGGAGAGCTCATTTTTACGGACACGAAAACCCTGGAAGCATCCTGATGGACCAGGGAGCAAAAAAGTTGGCACTCAGTCATGCAGAAAATGTGTTCTTAACGACTCTTGTCAAGAATCACATGCGGGTGCACCTGTTGGCGATGGAAAAAGATGAAATCTCAGATAAAGCGATCCACCGTTTCTTCAGGGATTGTGGGGACACAGGCATAGATATCTGCCTTCTGTCGGTTGCTGATCTGCTGGCAACCTATGACCACTTATTGCCCAATACACAATTCTTTAACGAAATTGAGATCGTCAAGCGGTTGTTGCATGTGCGGTTTAATCAAGCAAACACGGTCATCAAACCGCCAATACTGCTGGACGGAAATGATGTTAAAGCAATATTTTCCATTGAACCAGGACCGATGATCAAAGACCTGTTGACCGCTTTGCATGAAGCGCAGGCAGCTCAGGAAGTTTCGACGAGAGATGAAGCGATACGCTTGTTAAGGTCTTTGATCGCAAATACAAGAAAATGATGGAAAACCAAGAAGAAGTAATCCAAATTAATTATGAAGAGACTGGAAAGGGGATCTCTCTTGTCTTGCTGCACGGTCTGGGCCTGAACCACACCACCTGGTTACCCGTAGCTGAGGTGTGTTCGCATGCGGCAAGGGTCATCATGCCAGATTTGCGAGGCCATGGATCATCTTTTGCACCTGAAGGCGTTTACCCGATGGAGACAATGGCAAACGATGTCAAATTTCTGATCGACAGGCTGGAATTAGATGAAATCATCTTAGGTGGGCATTCAATGGGTGGGTATGTGTCCCTGGCATTTGCTGAAATGTTTCCGGAGAGAGTGAAAGGCTTGATCTTAATCTCGACCAATGCAGACGCGGATCCACCTGAGAAAAGAGATGGTCGTTACCTGTTAGCCCAGAAGATGAGGACGGAGGGGTCGATGGCTTTAGCTGATACCCTGGCTCCGAAGTTGACAGAAGACCCTTTGCTGGTAGAAAAGATGCGAAGAATGATCGCTATGCCAGATGCCAGGGGCTTGATCGGAGCGTCTTTGGGTATTGCCGAAAGGCCTGACAGGAAGATGATGTTAAGTCAATTGAATTGCCCAATCCTGGTAATTGCAGGTGAAGACGATAAGCTAACTCCCTTGAGTGCGGAAAAAGGCATCTGCACAGCAAGCCAAAATGCAAACCTCATCATCCTGCCAGGCGCAGGCCATTTGCCAATGCTTGAGCAACCAACACTAGTTGCACAAACAATTTGCGAATTCATCATACAATTGACCTGAGTATTGTAAAAGGTCTTAGGAAGAAACCCATCAAAATCAGGTTGAGTGTGGTTACCCGGGTTTAACCTGGCATAATTACGGTACATAAAATTCAGATCATGGAGAAATTTCTTTGGAACAATCAATAAAGCTGATATTTGAACGACGAAGTATCCGAAAATTTCAAGACAAGAAGATCGAGGAAGAGAAAATTGAGTTGATGCTTAAGGCAGCCATGGCCGCACCAACCGCCATGAACTACCAACCCTGGGAATTCGTGGTGATCAATGACGAAACCAAGATCAGTCAAATTCGGAGTTCATTAACTTTTGCAAAATCCCTAGCTCCGCTGGTAATATGCGTATGTGGAAATGTTGGCGGGGTGTCGCGACTGGTAAAAGACAGGTTCTGGGTTCAGGATTGCAGCGCTGCCACCGAAAACATGCTGTTGGCAGCCACAGGTCTCGGGCTGGGGACGGTATGGTGTGGGGTGTACCCGATCACCATGTATGTAAAACGCATCAGTGAGATACTTCAGTTGCCAACGGGTGTTATTCCATTGAATGCGATCTTTGTTGGATATCCTGCTGAAGAAAAAGAAGCGCGCACCCAGTACAAAGCTGAAAAAGTACACTTTAATTCATACTAGGAATGTGACGCTTTCCTATCGACCGCGCCTGAAGAATTGAGAACAAAATTCAGCGAGGTAAGAAGAACCATGTGTAGTAATTAATGCGCATAGCCACTTATTCTGTCTTAAACCAGGAAAAATCCAGGTTGAAGTAATCATCCTGCCTGTTTTGCAACAGCATTTGATCGATCGCGCCATCCAAAGTGGTTACGAACACGCCTGATTTTGTAAAATACAAGAAACCGCTACTATCGGGCAACCAGGCAATCTGAGCAATATCAAACTGACCGTAATCTCTTATTAACTTGAAATTCTTCAAAAACAGCAGCAATCGTTTGTCAGAAGACCCTGGAGTTGATTGAACCAGAAGAATGTGCTCCTGGTCCGGTGAAATAAGCAGCTGACCAGATACTGAGGAGACCAGAGTTAATTCATTGGCGATTGACAAGCCAAAAACGTTATTTGCACAAACGATGAGTATGGAATAATCCGATGATGGGGAAGATAGGATCTGAGAGCAATTATCTTTGACTTCGAAGGTCCTCATTTCTTGCAAATCTGAGGATAACATGGATACCGAAGAACTGATCGCATCACCATCATTAATCAAAATGATGTGATTTTCAGTAAAAGCAAAGTCTGAGAAAGGCGCTTGGGTGACCTCTGTTACCTCAAGTGTTTCAACAGCTAAGGAACTTAATGATCGATAGACCTGGTTTTGCATGTCATAAAGCTTAATGATCAACTCTGATTCACTTTTCCAGCCATATTCCAGATAAGTGCCAGGATCCAAAGGGGATTTACTTACTTGAATTGTCTTACCGCCATTGATAATGAATGCATTACTTTCATTAAAATCCACCAACTGGGGCAGGGGCGATTTTTGGATCAAAATGCTATTACCACCTGGGGAGAAAGAAAAGGATTTGACAAAATAGGCTTCGTCTTCCAATTGTTCAGATGTTCTAAGCTGTAAATCATATTTATATAGACAGCTGAAAACCTCCTGGCATTGGTTGATGTAAAACAGATGCCGGGAATCTTCGCTCCAGGCAAAAACATCCAGGCTTTGGTCATACCCTTCCAGTAGCATCCAATTGCCCAGTTGTTGTTCGCTCATTAATTGCATGACATCATCAGGTATGCGGGCATTCAGTAATTCTGTGTCTAACACTGCAGACGGACTTAAGCTTATTGTATGGATTACACTTTGGGAAAAGAGATCAAAAATCAATAAAGATCTGCCAAATTCATCATTGTTTGCTCTTGAAACCAGGACCATATATCGCCTGGTCTTGTCCAGTGACCTGTTCAGGGATGGAATTGTGACTTGCTTGGGGATAACCAAAGGATATTGGTCGCCAGTAGATATGTCCAGGAGGAAGATTGGGTTTTCCGAAGATAATCGGTCATGGAAAATCAGCGTTGGTCCCAGGGTGGTCCAAATGGCTGCGCCATCTGTTTCTTTTCCAATTGATCCAGGTGATACCTTCGGGCTGGAACCGGTTGGAATTTGATCACCAACTGGCTCTTTTTGATTTAACACCTGGCAAGATGATAGGATCAGACAAAGAATTGTGAAAAAAAATTTAAGTTTCATTTTTTACCAGGCAGTTTAAGCAAAAGTTATTGCACTATTCTCTCAGATCCTTTGGACGCATCCTAATAAACATATGTATAAGGTTAATTGTAAATTAAATCGAAAATAATGTAAATTCCTCATGGTAAAATACATAATTTGAAATCAATATTGTTGGAACAAAATTCCGCAATCATAAACAAGAATTGGAGTAAGTATGTCAGACAAAAAATGGGTTTATATTTTTAATGAAGTAGAGCAAGCTGAAAAATATGCTGGTAGCTGGGATGGGGTACGCGGTCTCTTGGGAGGAAAGGGTGCCAATCTCGCAGAAATGGTACGCATTGGTGTGCCGGTACCTCCTGGTTTCACGATCACAACGGAAGCCTGTAACGCCTACCAGGACAACCGATCCTTCCCGGAAGGTATGTGGGATCAGGCCATGGCAGCGTTGGCAGTCGTCGAGAAACAAGCGGGCAAAAAATTCGGCGATCCAAAAAATCCCTTGCTGGTTTCCTGTCGTTCCGGCTCGAAATTTTCGATGCCAGGCATGATGGACACCGTCTTAAACATAGGTTTAAATGACGAAACAGCCAGAGGAATGGTGGCATTAACCAGCAATGAGCGGTTTGTGTATGACTCATATCGACGCCTGATCCAGATGTTTGGTTCAGTTGTACTTGATATTGAGGATGAAAAGTTCGAAGACGTTCTCAAGGAATACAAGGATATAAAAGGTTACAAGCTTGATCCAGAACTGAAAACTGAAGATCTTAAATTCCTTACCGAGCAATTTAAGAAGGTTGTAAAGGAAAATCGCGGTTTTGATTTTCCACAGGAGCCATTGAAACAGCTTGAATTGGCTACCAAAGCAGTTTTCAATTCATGGAACTCAAAACGGGCAATTGATTATCGGAAAGCATCCAATATCTCGGACAAGTTGGGAACTGCTGTCAATATTCAGACGATGGTCTTCGGTAATATGGGCGATGACTCGGGCACAGGTGTGGCCTTTACCCGGGATCCGCAGACTGGCGAAAATACCATGTTTGGTGATTACCTGTTGAATGCCCAGGGTGAGGATGTTGTGGCTGGTATCCGCAATACTTTGAAGATCGCCAACCTGAAAAATGACCTTCCTGAAGCTTATAACTCATTTATGGACATCACTGCCAAGCTGGAAAAGCATTACCACGATATGCAGGATGTTGAATTTACCATTGAGCGCAAGAGATTATGGATGCTTCAGACCCGAAATGGCAAAAGGACAGCCAAGGCAGCGATCAAGATCGCTGTGGACATGGCTAACAGCGGATTGATCAGTAAAGAAGAAGCTGTTCTGCGGGTTGAACCTGAACAGGTTGACCAAATGCTGCATCCCCAATTTGATGCTGTTGTCAAAACAAATGCAAAGAAGCAGGGTAGATTATTTGGTACTGGAGTTAATGCCTCCCCCGGCGCTGCGGTTGGAAGGATCTATTTTGATGCCGATCTGGCTGAGAAAATGGCAAGAGAAGAAAAGCAGGATGTCATCATGGTCCGTCCGTTCACAAAACCGGATGATGTACATGGTATGCTGGCAGCCAAAGGTATTCTGACAAGTGAAGGCGGAGCGACATCCCATGCCGCAGTGGTCGCCAGGCAATTTGGGGTTCCATGTATCGTCGGTGCTTCGATGGTTGAGATCAACATGGCTAAACGTGAAATGAAAGCCAGCGGAAGAACCATCAAAGAAGGTGAATGGTTGTCATTGGATGGAGCTTCCGGAGAGGCTTTCACTGGACAGCTGGAACTAACCGTTCCCAACGTTGAAGAACAAGTCGAATTGATGACCTTGCTCTCATGGGCTGACGACTTGTCCCGCCTGCAGGTTTGGGCAAATGCAGACTACCCGAAGGATGCACGTCGAGCACGAACATATGGTGCAAAAGGTATTGGTCTATGCCGCACTGAGCACATGTTCTTTGAAGAATCCCGTCTGCCCTATGTACAGGAAATGATCATGAACGCAGAATTAACCCAGAACATGATCAATTACTTGGAATCACTGGAAAACGCATTAAAGTCAGGTAGACGCGAAGGCAGAGTTTTGAATGAAGAAGATCGTGCAAAGTTGGAAGCTGAGATTGCTGTTGAGAAGAATAAGATCGCAACATCGCAAAAAGCCAAGGCATATTTCGGTGCACTTGATTTCCTGCTTCCCCAACAGCGTTCAGATTTTTACGGCTTATTTGAAGCGATGGATGGTTTGCCGGTCATTATTCGCCTGATCGACCCTCCACTGCATGAGTTCCTACCGTCCATGGAAGACCTTCTAACCGAGGTCGCCACGATGAAAGCTTTGAACAATACTGAAGGCCTTGCCGAGAAAGAATTACTGTTGGCAACTGTAACCGGATTGCATGAGTCAAACCCGATGATGGGTTTGCGGGGTATCAGGTTGGGCATAGTCTACCCGGACATCATGAAAATGCAAGTACGGGCTATCTTTGAAGCGGCAAGTGACGCAACCCTCAAAGGTATCGTTGTGAAACCTGAGATCATGATCCCCTTGACAGGCCATGTCAACGAATTGAAACTGGTTCAGCCTACACTTGTTGATATCGCCAAGCAGGTTATGGCGGAAAAAGGCGTACATTTCGAGTATAAATTTGGCACCATGATCGAGATCCCCCGGGCGGCAGTAGTTGCAGCCGAAATTGCCGGTGTTGCTGAGTTCTTCTCCTTTGGAACGAATGACCTGACCCAAATGACCTTTGGTTACAGCCGTGATGATGCTGAGCGCAACTTCCTGGTGACCTATGTGGAAAAAGGAATCCTGCCGAAGAACCCATTCCAGGTGTTGGATCGTGATGGGGTTGGGCAGTTAATGAGAATGGCTGTTGAAGAAGGCCGCAAAGTGCGACCAAACCTTGAAGTTGGTATCTGTGGTGAGCATGGTGGTGATCCCAGTTCAATTGAGTTCTGCCACCTGGTTGGTAATAATTACGTAAGTTGCTCTCCGTTCCGGGTTCCATTGGCGAGGCTTGCAGCTGCCCAGGCAGCGCTTAAAAACAAATAACCCATAATCGGTTTGTTTGATCAGGGTTTTGGATGGAATTACTTCATTCAAAACCCTGATTTGTCTATATAATTAGGCGATGATCAGATTTGAGAAGTTCAAGGTAGGTATATTGATCAGTTTGGCAATGGGGGTGGTATTTTCCTTGACCAGTCAATTGATCAACCGAATAGTCCTTATTGATGTGCCTTTTTATCTCAGTTTTGATAAACCATTCCTGGCGATTGTTGTCATTATTGTCCTGATCAGCATGTGGGGTGGGTTGACAATATTTCCTGAATCACTGAGCTTAAACTTGTTAGTTGGGAGCCTTACAGGCGGTGTTGGATTTACCGTGATCAGTTTGATTTTTGACCAGCAGAGTTATACTTTCATAACTGGCCTGGCAAAATTTCTTTTAACTTTTCTTCCAGCTGCATTGATCTTCCTGGGTATGAGTTATGTATTGGTCTGGTCAGTCAGACTAATGATGCGAGACTACTTTGTTGTAGACCGATTGACGCTTAGTAGATTATTCCCTTTGTTTATTGCACTATTCTTAGCTGCACTGATCGGTTTTTCATTTATTAAATCTTCTGAATCCAGGAGGGATATGCGATTGGTTCATGCCTATCTCCAGGAAGCGAAAACGAGTCGGAGTAGCAATGAAATGCCTGGTGCAGTCAAGGATGTCAATATGTACATTCGGCATGCCAAAGTGCCTTATACCCTGGAGGCATCCAACAACACGGATTTGTTTACCGGGGAAGCACCGCAGGGTACCAGGGAACGAAGCAAAGGGATTATCATAGCCAGGTTTGAGGATGGATTTCGACTAACCTGTTTGACCTTAGATGAATCGACCGAAGTATTTTGTGAAGAATACTCAATTATTCAACCTTAGGGTAATTGTTGTTTTTTTAATTTCCATATAGTTGAGCATAAACCGAGTGAATTTCAGTTATCTTTCGCACATAACTGCGTGTCTCAAGAAATCTAACACTGCCAAGGAATAAGTCGGGGTCATCCCCGCTGATCTCTTTCCAGGCAAGCGCATTTCCTGGTCCGCTATTGTATGCTACAGCAGAAGCGTAGAGGTCACCGTCAAACAAGTATATCTGGCGTGCAAGGTAATTTGTTCCCAATCTGAGATTAATATAAGGCACAGACAGATCTGAAATCTGAAAATCCGCTGGCCAATTGGTCTCGGATGCAATTTGTGACCCTGTAGCTGGCATTATTTGCATTAACCCTTTTGCCCCTGCTGCTGATGTAACAAAACCGTCGAAGTGGCTTTCCTGGTAGATCAAGCTATAGAGAAAAAGCAGTGGCACATCATATTGCGCTGCAAATTCTTCAATCCATGGAAGGTAGTAAAGACCAAAAATGATATGGCTAAAATAACTAGGATATTTTTCAATATCTGCTGTGTTAATTGCCATGTTCCCGATGATCGTTCTTGCAGATTCAATAGCAGAACGATAAAAACCCAGATCTAAATATATACTTATCAGGTTGAACAAAGCCGCCGGGTCATTGTTATAATCTGCTCTCATCGATTCAAACTCAGTTTTTGCCAGAGAATATTTGCCCAATGACCAGAATTCCTGTCCCCTGATAATGCGCTCATCGGTAATCACATGAGGAATCTTTCCAAGCTCAATGTCCAAAGGGAGATCAAAGGAATTGATCAACCATTCACCCGCTTCTTGTTTTTCGGTTTCAAGGTTGTATGAGAGATTCAGCAATTCGCTCTTCTCAAAAGGTTGACGGTTTTCCAGCAATTCCCTGGCTCTCAACCCATAGTAACCAAATGGATCAGTCTGAACAGCCTTGCGCCAAACATCATTTGCTTCGATAAATTTTTCCTGTGCATTGTAGATTTTTCCTATCCAAAGATAAGCCGCAGCTGTCTCGAGTGGATCAAGGCTTAAAACTAATCCTTTGTTAAAGGCTAATAATGCGTTATCAAGATCGTTTAGGCGGTAATAGGTTATTCCTGCAAATAGCAGTGCCTGGAAGGTCTCATTTGTGCTTGGATACTCGATTCCCAACCTGGACCAGGTCTCGGCCGCTTGAGGTAATTCTCCTGCTATCTCGAAATACCTCCCTGCTGAGAATAGAACCCTGGAAGCATATGGAGAATCAGGTTCATCTGCCACATATTCTTTCGAAGTTAAGGCTGCCGAGGATGGATCGTCCATGTAAGCTGATTGTGTATAAGCGATATCTTCCCAGGCGTCAACCACATACTGGTGATTTGGATATTCACCGATCAGTTGTTTCCAAAGGGCAATGGCTTGGTTATCTTCCTGGGTGCCGTTTTCTTTATTCGCATCCAATCTCGGTGAACTGCCAAAAGGTGCATTCTGTACTCCCAGGGCTCGTACCGCTAAAGCCTTAAAATATATTGCTGATGGAATGTCGGCATTAGGTTGAGCCATGTAGCGGTCATATGCTTCTATCGCCAGATTGTATTGACCAATGTTTGCATTGATCTTGCCACGTTGCAATTCGTCAACTTCCTGACTATTATTCACCAACTCTGCCAGTGCAGAAAATGCATCATAGGTCTGGGGAAAGTTGTTGACTGCATCCTGATATCTCTCGTAAGCCAGTCCAGTTTCGCCCTTTAAAATAAACAACCTGCCCATTGAAATATCCATTTGGGCTTTTGTGTAATCACTGTTGGATTCAAAGTAGATGTTTTCGTAAAGACTCAAAGCAGTCTCAAGATCACCCAGGTTTGAGTATGTGTTTGCAATTTTTATCGCAATTGATTCCCCATCGTTTACCTTTGGTGCAATATAGGCAGATTTATATGCATCAAGAGCCTGCGAGTATTCTCCCCTCAGATAATAAATATCGCCCATGCTTTCGTAGACATAAGAATCAATAATGCCCGGTCGGATTGTCAGATAGGTATTGTAGTAACTTATCGCCTCATCGTAGCGTTCGAGAGATTGGTACGTTTCAGCAAGAATTAGATTCGCCCTCATGGCGGGTAATTCATCAGGAAAATTATTCAAAAGATCTCTTATGTTTATTAAAACAAGAGGATAATTCTCCGTTTTTTGGTTCGTGAGACAGATGCCAAAAAGTGCTGCTGCTTTCTCAGATGAGTTGCTTGCTGTATCGTAGGCTTTGGTGTACAAATCCAAAGCTCTATCATAATCAGCAAATGCCAGTGCCTCATCCGCATCTTTGATACGGACTTCCTCATTAACCTTAATCTCTAGAGTTGGTATAACTGCAACCTCAGAAGGGGTTGGCAGTGGTGTACTTGTAATAAGTGACGCTTCAGTAATTTCTTCAACTTTAGGGGTTTGTAGGACACATGATGAGAGTAGACTTAAGATCAACAGGATATAGATAATTGTGAAGCCCTTCAGATGATTTTTCATTTAGTCTTTATAATTTAGGAACGGTAACCTGTCAATGTTTTGACATTACCTTTGAAGCATGATAAACTATTATCGTAAAATTGTGTGGACGCCCCGTTGGGCGTCTTTTGTTGGGAGTGTGGATGAGAACAATTTTTTGGGATGACAAGGCTGATCAATTAAAGATGGTCGATCAACGCTGCCTTCCTGAGCAATTCCTGATCAGGTCCTTTGATAATCATAGTGCTGTAGCCAATGCAATTAGCGATATGACAGTGCGCGGCGCACCGGCAATTGGTGTTGCAGCAGCATATGGATTGGCCTTGGCTGGAAAGAATTCTACAAAAACTGAACCTGAATCCTTTAAAAAAGACTTACACTTGGCAGGCGAAGAAATTTCAAAGGCCCGACCTACTGCGGTCAACCTTACCTGGGCGGTCAATCGCGTGTTATCAGTTTTGGATCAATATAATGGAGATGTTGTTGAACTTAAGCGCATGCTGCTAGAACAAGCCAACCTGATGGCTGAAGAGGATGTTGAGACAAACAAGAAGATGGCTGCTTTTGGTGCCGAGCTTATCAACGATGGAGATCATATTGTTCATCACTGTAATACAGGGGCTTTGGCAGTGGTCGATTGGGGAACGGCTCTTGGAGTGATCCGTACAGCTTTTGAGCAGGGCAAAAGGATCCATGTTTTTGTTGATGAGACCCGCCCCAGGTTGCAGGGCGCCAGGCTGACGGCCTGGGAGTTAAGTCAATACGGCATCCCTTACGACATAATTTCTGATGGCGCTTCGGGTTATTTGATGCGGACCGGGCAGGTCCATAAAGTTCTGTTTGGTGCCGATCGGGTGGCTAGTAACGGCGATGTGGCAAACAAGATAGGCACTTACATGCTGGCATTGGCTGCACATGATAATGGCATCCCGGCATATTCCGTGTTCCCAACATCAACGATAGACCAAAGCCTGCAATCAGGCGACCAGATTGAGATCGAGGAACGTGATCAAAGTGAAGTATTGGACATCCAGATCCATAACCAGCAGGTAACTCCACTTGGTGCCAGTGCGCGAAATCCAGCTTTTGACATTACTCCAAACCGCCTGATCTGTGCGCTGATCACTGAAAAAGGGATCGTGAATCCACCATTTTTTAGGAATATTCCCCTGATGATGGATCAGAAATGAGGGAAAAGATGACAATTGCATTGACCGGATCCACTGCTTTTGATTACCTGATGAAATTCCCAGGGTATTTTAAGGATCACATACTGCCTGAGCACCTGGAAAAGATCAGCCTGTCGTTCCTGGTTGATGATATGGTCAAACAGCGTGGTGGGGTGGCAGCAAATATTGCTTACAACCTGGCTATGCTGGGTGCGAAGCCCTTTTTGATCTCCAATGCAGGACAGGATTTTTCTGAGTACCGCCAGGCACTGGAGGCTATGGGAATTGATACATCAGGTGTGGAGATAAGCAAAGAGAAGTTCACAGCTTCTTTCTTTGCCAACACAGATCTCTCAAATGCCCAGATTGCCAGTTTTTATGCTGGCGCGATGGCAGAGGCAGCAAATGTCTCTCTTTTAACAAAGGGACTTACATCACAGGATATGGTTGTTATCTCACCCAATGATCCCTTAGCCATGGTGAAATACTGCCATGAGTGTGCCCAAATGGGGGTACCGTTCATTTTTGATCCCGGGCAGCAGATTATCCGGATGAGCAAAGAGGACTTGGTTTTTGGGGTCACACATGCGTATGCACTTTTTGTTAATGATTATGAGTTCCAACTTCTGATAAAACATACCGGACTATCAGAGAGCGAACTTTACTCCTATCCAAGGTTTACAGTGATCACACTTGGTGCGCGAGGATCAGTTATACATATGCAGAATGTGCAAACTTATGAAATCCCGGTTGTAAAGCCGGTGAGGATTAAGGACCCCACTGGTGTGGGAGATGCTTTTAGAGGTGGATTTCTTAGGGGATACCTGGAGAACTTTGATTTAGGGATTTGTGGCAGGATGGGTTCGCTGGCAGCAGCATATTGCCTTGAACAAAGTGGTACCCAAAATCATTTTTATACCAGGCAGGAATTTGTTAACCGATATCACGAAATATTTCAAGATGATGTTTTACTTGACTCGATAATTTAGAAAATCAACAATTAGATCAATATTTGGAGGAAGTTTATGGACAATCATGACATAAGAGATATTAACCAGGCTGAAGGTGGGCGGCGCAGGATTGAATGGGCAGATCGGGAAATGCCAGTTTTGCGTTCCATCATGGAACGTTTTGAAAAAGAAAAACCTTTCCAGGGTATCAGGATGTCAGCATGCTTGCATGTGACCACCGAGACTGCCAACTTGATGCGCACTTTGCAGGCAGGTGGAGCAGACATTGTATTGACCGCTTCCAATCCATTATCCACACAGGATGATGTGGCAGCGGCATTGGTTTCGCAATTTGAAATTCCAACATTTGCCATCAAGGGCGAAGATAATGTCACCTACTACAAGCATTTACGCGCTGCGCTGGATCACAAGCCGCATATTACCATGGATGATGGCGCTGACCTGGTCAGCACTTTACATAAAGAGCGACGTGACCAATTAAAAGACATAATTGGTGGCACTGAAGAAACCACTACGGGTGTCATTCGCTTGAGGGCTATGGCTGCAGACAAGGCATTGGCCTTTCCGGTCATCGCAGTGAACGATGCGATGACAAAACACTACTTTGACAATAGATATGGCACCGGGCAATCGACCATCGATGGTATTATTCGAGCCACCAATATCCTTTTGGCAGGTAAGACAATGGTAGTCGCAGGATATGGTTGGTGCGGACGTGGCCTGGCAATGCGCGCAAGGGGCATGGGCGCCAATGTCATCATCACTGAGATCGATCCCATGGTTGCCTTGGAAGCAGTCATGGATGGTTACCGGGTGATGCCCATGGCAGAGGCTGCCAGGGTTGGTGATGTGTTTGTGACCCTGACTGGAGATATCAATGTGATTGATCGTCACCATTTTGAAGTCATGAAAGATGGTGCGATCGTCGCTAATTCTGGACATTTTAATGTGGAAATCAATATCCCTGCTTTGGAAAAAATGTCACTGGAAAAGAAGTTGGTCAGACCATTTGTTGAAGCCTACCACTTGCGCGATGGACGCACGATCCACATTTTAGGTGAAGGCCGCTTGATCAACCTGGCTGCCGCAGAAGGCCATCCTGCCAGTGTGATGGATATGTCGTTTGCCAACCAGGCTTTGGGGGCGGAATACTTGCTTAAAAATGCTGATAAATTGGACAAGAAGGTTTACTCAGTTCCAGAAGTGATCGATCGTGAGATCGCCCGACTCAAACTGGAATCGATGAATGTCAAACTGGATGTATTAAGTGAGGAACAAATCCACTACTTAAACTCATGGGAAGAGGGTACATAAAGACCTGCTAAAAATGACAATGCCCTGAAAACTTGGTTTCCAGGGCATTTTTAATTTCTACGTTTGGAAGAATTACTCTAATTCTTCTTCTTCATCTTCCTGTTCAGCTTTACCAGTCCAGGGAAGCCCAATGTTACCACTTAAGGCTTGCTGCCGCACAGCCGCTTCAATCTCTTTCATTAATTCGGGATTTTGACGCAGGTACTCCTTGGAATTCTCCCTTCCCTGCCCCAATCGCATTTCACTGTATGAGTAATAAGAGCCGCGTTTTTCAATGATGTTGAGCTCCGTAGCAAGGTCCAGAATGTCTCCAGCTTTGCTAATGCCTTCATTGTACATAATATCAAACTCTGCTGCACGGAAGGGGGCTGCAACCTTGTTCTTTACAACCCTGACCCTGACCCTGATACCCATGATCTCAGCTCCAACTTTCAGAGATTGGATGCGACGAATATCAAGCCGGACTGACGCATAGAACTTCAATGCCATACCGCCAGTCGTGGTTTCAGGGCTGCCAAACATGACGCCGATCTTCTGGCGAAGCTGGTTGGTAAACATGACAGCGGTTTTTGTCTGGCTGATCGCACCTGAAAGTTTTCTCAATGCCTGTGACATGAGCCTTGCTTGTACACCCATTGTCGGGTCGCCCATGTCGCCTTCAATTTCGGAACGGGGCACCAAAGCTGCAACAGAGTCGATCACAACAATGTCCACGGCACCAGAGCGAACCAAAGTCTCGGCAATTTCAAGGGCTTGTTCGCCAGTGTCAGGTTGAGAGATCAGTAGTTCGTCAATGTTGACGCCGCATCGGGCGGCATATACTGGATCGAGTGCATGCTCCATATCAATATAGGCTGCCACACCACCCATTTTTTGGGCTTCGGCGACGATATGTTGGCAAAGGGTTGTTTTTCCAGAAGATTCGGGACCAAAGATTTCTGTAATGCGTGCTCTGGGTATTCCGCCAGTACCCAGGGCAATATCCAGTGATATCGAGCCTGTGGGGATGGATTCCACTTGCATATGATGCGCTTCACCCAAGCGCATAATGGAGCCTTCTCCATATCGTTTGACAATGTCACCTAAAGCTTTATCAAGAACTGCTTTCTTTGCTTCGTTCATCTCTCCACTTTTTTCTTGACCAGGATTTCCAGGAACTGCCTTTTTTTGCGCCATGTTTTCTCCGATTTCTGTTTTTAATATTTAAAAAATCATATCATATGTAATAATATAGCACATATGTTCACTTTGTCAAGAAGTGTACCCAGCAATTTTGTTATTATCTTTCGCTTTACTTAATTTTCCTGCACTCCAGGTAAAATCGCTTCTCGTTTGCTTCTCCCATGGAAAATGTTTTTCTTGGGAATGCACCATCCCTAATTACTGTATTAAAGAATTGGTTTTTTTCTATAGCAGGCAAAAAGAAACCTGCATTTCCTTTACCTAAAGCAATCTTCTCCAGGACATCTTTACCGTGGATGTAATCAATTTTGACCCCAGGGTCATCTTTGCATAGCTTGTCAAGGAATGGCTGGAGCGTGCCAACTGTTAAATTACTTGTCGTTGAAGTAAATCTTGCAATAAAGTATCCTTTACTTGTGATCAAACCACAGAACTGCTCCGAATTTTTAGTTTGATTTACATGGGAGGTTAAGTCTGTCAAATCCTTTACTGTGATTAACTCAAAATCATCCCCAAAATGATCTTTCATGAGTGCAATAAGATTATCGGGGGCGTTATAGAGTACCCGGTGGATTGGTTCAAATTCCATGGCTGGATCATGTAGATTTATGATCTCCACAAGGGCATATCTTGCGGGGTGATCCATTCCGACAAATGGTTTTAATTGTTCCCATATGGTTTTTGCTGTTGCCAGGGAATGATTACCATCACCAACAGCAAACAAGAGCGGCTTTATGCCCTCTGGAAGATCATATTTGTGACAAAAGTTGTCACCATCTGCCAGGTTGGCAAGTGCTGTGTAAATCGATAAAATTAAACGAGGTTCGTTGACAAGTCTTCCAATAATCGATCCTGATCCCATCATCAGGTCAAAATCATAACAAACGGGGAGGGTGGTCTTCTCTTGTTTAACTTCACTCAGGACGGTATCTTCCGGATCATCATAGAGAACCAGGATATGGGAAGTCTCTATAGGAGCATCCTTGCGGATGCGAACCCGTGGTGGTATCCGCTCAATTATGGTGCCTTCAGAGGCTCTAACCAGGGTTTGTGCAGTTATTCTGAAGTCGTAAGCTTCCAGGTCAAGGCAAACTACCAGTCCTTGCCTGGTATGTCCATTGATAGTCCGCTCAACAAAAACCATTCCGGTTCGACTCTCAAAAACTCCTTCCCGGAGATAGTTTTGCATGGATTGGATCGTATTGTGGATCCTTTGTGTTTCCTCTTCTTCGTTCTTACTCAAATAAACTTCCGGGAGTATCATACGCAGGGTGGAAGGAGAATTACCAACAAGATCTTCAACTGCTTGCCAATATTCAGGTTGAGAAGTGAACTGATCACAAGCGATGACTGCCCATTTATTAAGATCAATATGCTTAGTCGGTAATAAGAGTTCCGGTAGTGAAATTCCAAATTTCAATTCAGCCATAACCAAGTATCCATTTTCCTTTGTTATTCATTATGTTTAAATTAAATATAACCGATATTTTTATTTATCGGTTATATTTTTGAAAACTGGATTATCAATCTGTAATTAGAATAATTATGTCTTCAGGTAAGCAATTCCTACTGTTCCAGGACCTGTGTGCGCTCCGAGTACCGGGCTAAGAGTGGCAACCATAAATTCAACCGGATTAAAACGTGATCGTAATTGGGTTAACAAAGTATCCGAAGCCGTGTCAGCGTCAGCGGAAATCACTCCTATAAAATCTGGGGTGCAATTATCTCCAAGGTCTTTCTCAATCAACTCAAGCAGGCGCGCCTGGGCTTTCTTGCTGGTACGTACCTTCTCCAAAGCTTCAATTTTGCCATCGGAAAGTTCAAGGATCGGTTTTAGATCGAGAGCAGTACCCAGAAAACGACTGGCACTGTTGATGCGTCCACCTTTGTGAAGGTAGGTTAAAGTATCAACAGCGAAGAAAACTTTAATTTTACTGACAGCGGTTTCAACAAGACTTCGACATTCCTCAATAGATGCTCCTTCTTTGGCAGCCCTGGCAGCTTTTAGTACCAGGTATTGTAGAGGTACAGAGGTGGTCAGACTATCGATCAACTCTATTCTTGCATCGGGAAAGGCTCTTGCTGCCTGGGTAGCAGAATCCAAAGTGCCAGACAGCTTGGAAGAAATAACGATTGTGAGGATCTGAAAACCTTGGTTTAAAAGATCTGAGTAAATATCAGTGAATTTGGATACAGTAGCCTGGGACGTGGTGGGAAAGCTCTTAGAAGCTTTCAATTTGGCATAAAAATCAACCGGCTGAATATCAATACCATCCTCGAAGTGATTATTGTCCCATAACAATAAGAGCGGAGCAACGCTGATGTGATACTTGGTCAGCAAATTCGAAGGGATGCATGCAGAACTATCGGTAACAATTGCGATCTTGGTCATGAGATAATACCTTTCTTAATAGAACAAAGAATTGAAAAATTAATATACTAAGTTAACACCCAAATCTGCTTCGGGATGTGCTGAATTAATCCATAATAAAGACATTGAATGACATGTCTTCTAGTTAACTTTAAGTCCTCAAGCTTATCATGGGGGCTTGACCGATTTCAATAATAATGTAAAATGTACGGTTGCTTATTAATTAAGGCAAAGGATAGAAATTGTTTGACAACCTTACTCAAAGATTAAACGCGATCTTTCAGAACTTACGAAAGAGAGGCAAGCTTTCTGAAGCAGATGTCGAGGCATCGCTTAAGGAAGTCCGTTTGGCTTTGCTTGAGGCGGATGTTAACTATACAGTAGTAAAATCTTTGACCCAGCGAATTAAAACCCGGGCGATTGGTGCCGAAGTATCAAAGGCGCTGAACCCTGCTCAACAGGTTGTCAAGATTGTAAATGAAGAATTAATAAACACACTTGGTAACCCGGAGCCATTAAATCTTAAAGGCGAAAAACCTTATGCGATCATGATGGTTGGCCTCCAAGGATCTGGCAAAACAACCGCATCAGCGAAACTTGCGCGATTACTGCGCAACAGGGGCGAGCGTATCCTACTGGTGGCTGGCGATCCATACCGTCCGGCAGCGGTGAAACAGTTACAGACACTCGGAGAGCGTATAGACATCCCAGTCTATTACAAGGAAGGATTGAAACCCGATAAACTGGCAAAAGACGCGTATGACTACGCCAGAAAAGGCGCATATTCGGTCATGATCATTGATACAGCTGGGCGATCCCAGATGGACGAGCCGTTAATGCAGGAGCTTAAAGCGATTTCCCGCCAGGTAAATCTGGTTGAAACCCTGCTTGTGGTGGATGCAATGATCGGACAGGAAGCGCTGAATATAGCCCAGGGTTTCAATCAATCCGTCAAATTGACTGGGTTGATGATGACCAAGATCGATGGAGATGCAAGGGGTGGGGCCGCCATCTCAATACGCGAGGTCACAGGGGTACCGATTAAATTCCTGGGAACGGGTGAAGGGGTGGATGCCATCGAAGCTTTTGATGCTGGTCGGCTCGCCTCCCGAATCCTTGGCATGGGCGATATCTTGGGCTTGATCGAAAAAGCCGAAAGTGCTTATTCACAAGCTGAGGCAGCGGAAGATGCCGAAAGAATGGCGACCGGTGATCTTACCCTTGATGATTTTGCTAAACAGCTTAAACAGATGCGCAAAATGGGTCCATTAAGTCAGATCATGGATATGTTACCTGGCCAAATAGGGCAGGCAGCTAAAAAAGTCGACCCCCGGGAAGCTGAAAATCAGTTAAAATCAGTGGAAGCGATCATCAATTCCATGACCAGGGAAGAGAGACGCAACCCAAAGATATTGAACGCCAGCCGACGCAGAAGAATTGCATTTGGCTCGGGGAAAGATGTCCAGGATGTGAACCGGTTGATGAAACAATTTCGGGACACACAAAATTTGGTCAAACAACTAAAGAAAACAGGTGGCCGGGGAAACCTGGGCCGATTGTTTGGATGACAGGTAATCTGGTAGATACGTTTCCTTCAAACGTTCTCTCAACATCAGTCTACTTGGTTCATTCATTAAATTGATATAAATGAATTAGGAGAAATTTAAATGGTACGAATTCGGTTACGCCGTGTCGGTTCAGCACACCAGGCAAGTTATAGGGTCATCGTTGCTGATAAAGAAAGTCCACGCGATGGACGCTTTATAGAAATTATTGGGCAATACAATCCTCGGACATCACCAGGAACGATCATCTTTCAAGAAGATCGGGTTTTCCACTGGTTGAGTGTGGGTGCTCAACCCTCAGAATCGGTTCTCAAACTTTTCAAAACTGTCCAATTACTTGACAGGTTTGAGCGATTTAAGAAGGGTGAAGAACTGGCAAATTTATTAGCAGAGGCTGATTCCGTCTATAAGACCCGAGTTGTGGATCCCCGCACATCGACATCCAGCAATAAGGCATGAAAGAGGCTAGTATGAAAAGCGAAAGCTTGCAGGGAATGATCCAATACTTCGCTGATGCGCTGGTTGATGATGTCTCCCAGGTTCAGGTAAAGGAATATCAATCGGGCAACCAGATTAAGCTTGAGTTGCGGGTATCCCGTGATGATATGGGACGGATCATTGGCAGGCATGGTCGGGTGGCAAATTCGATAAGGTTGTTATTAAATGTTGCCGCCGCCCGACAGGGTAAACAGGCATTCCTGGATATTGTTGAGCCGTTGTAGAACAATCAAGATACCTGATGCAAAAAGAACAAAGTTTGAATGCAGTTTCACCACCCAAAGGTGAAACTGCATTTCTTGTTGTAGGAAAACTTCAAAGACCGCATGGCGTGAGGGGTGAGATAAGCATGCTTGTGATCACTGATTTTCCAGAGCGATTGGTCAAGGGAAAAAAGGTGTGGATAGGTGAAGCCCATGTTCCCCACACGATCAAGTCCAGTCGTTGGAAAGCAGATCTAATGTTGCTGGGCTTCGAAGGCTTTGAAGATCGCAACAGTATTGAGCAATTTGTAAACCAGTACATTTATGTTAACACCAAGAATTTACCAAAACTTCCCGAAGGTCGATATTATCAGCATCAACTTATCGGGTTGTCAGTTTTTGAACAGGATAAGTTTATTGGTTTTCTAACAGAAATCCTAAGCACTGGCGCTAATGATGTGTTTGTTGTTAAAGATGACGGAAAACCGGAATTGCTTCTTCCTGATATCAAAGATGTGATTCTTGAAATCGACCTCGAAAAGAAATTAATGAGAGTCTTTGTTCCTGAAGGATTAAGACAGGAGTAAAGATAAAGTGATCGACGAGCGAATTTTCTGGGTGGGATTTAACCTGGTAAAGGGGGTTGGTGCGGTCCGAACGCGTAAGCTTTTGGATCATTTTGGAAAACTATCTGTTGCCTGGAATGCTCCCACTGATGCATTAATCCAGGCTGGTTTACCCGAAAAAGCAATTGAATTGTTGATCCAGAAAAGAAAAGCTATAGACTTGCAGGATTATTGGCAATTGCTTGAGAAAAAGAAGATCAGTGTCATGACCTGGCTGGATGATGAATACCCCAAGAGGTTAAAAGAGATCGATCAGCCGCCCCCAGTTTTTTATTATCGCGGCTCCATTCTCACCAAAGATGATTGGGCAGTCTCAATTGTTGGTACCAGGCGCGTCACGGTCTATGGTCGACAAATAACGCAAGATACTGCGCTATACCTTGCAGGTAATGGCATCACCATTGTCAGTGGCCTGGCCAGGGGCGTGGATGTGATTGCACATAAAGCGGCCCTTGAGGCTAACGGACGAACGATTGCTGTCCTGGGAAGCGGTGTCGATGTCATCTATCCGCCGGAACATCGCAACCTTGCCGATGAGATCATTGCAAACGGGGCAATTGTCAGCGATTACCCACCAGGAACCCAACCTGATGGTGTGAATTTTCCGGCAAGAAATCGCATTATTTCCGGGCTTTCAAGAGCGACAATCGTTGTTGAGGCTGGCGAAAAAAGCGGGGCACTGATAACTGCAAAGTTTGCTGTGGAACAAGGCAGGGATGTGTTTGCAGTGCCAGGCTCAATTCTCTCACCAATGAGTCGTGGAACGAACAACCTCATTCAAAATGGCGCTTTCCCAATGATCAATCCCAAGAGTGTTCTTGAGGTGTTGAATTATTCCCAGGTGGTAGATCACCAGGAAGCACAAAATGAATTGGCAAGCGATCCCGTTGAAAAGCGGATCCTGGCATCCCTCAGTTTTGAACCTGTCCATATTGATGAATTAAGTGCGCAAGTTAATTTACCTATGGCTGAGATCACTGCAGCACTGACCATGTTGGAATTAAAAGGATTTGTTCGACAAGATGGGGGCATGAGATACTTGCTTATCAAAGAAACGCCAAATCTATATCAATAGACTAAATTTCTTCAAAATAATCCTGAATAGATGGTAAAGACAATAATTTATTGTAATATAATGAAATGCATCAGTCATTTGGTTTATTTCACTTCTCAATTTTAGGAGGCTCAAATTGCTGGCATATTGTGTGAAATGCAGAGAAAAAAGAGAAATAAATGATCCCCATGCAGAATTTAACGCTGTTGGCGCACCCGTAACAAAGGGTGTTTGTTCTGTATGTGGCACCAAGGTCTATCGAATGGGAACCACACCTGCGCATGACGGCCTTGAAAAACCAGCTCCCACTTCACGAAAACCGATCAGGAAGGGTAACCTGGTTATTGTGGAATCACCCGCAAAAGCAAAGACAGTTGGCCGCTTCCTGGGAAAAGATTACACTGTGCGTGCATCGGTGGGGCATGTCAGGGATTTATTAAAATCTCAGATGTCGGTTGATGTTGATCACAATTTTGAACCGAAATACCGTGTTCCAAATGAAAAGAAACCAGTCGTTAAAGAAATTAAAGAACTTGCCAGTAAGGCAGAGCATATATTCCTGGCGACAGACCCTGACCGGGAGGGTGAAGCCATTGCCTGGCACCTGATGGAAGCCGCAGCGATCGATCCAAAGATCTCAAAAAGGGTTGTTTTCCATGAGATAACCGATCAAGCTGTAAATGAAGCTTTCGCAAATCCTCGAACAATTGACATGGACCTGGTGGATGCACAACAGGCAAGACGCGTGTTGGATCGCCTGGTTGGTTACAGCATCAGCCCGATCTTGTGGGCGAAAGTACGCAGCCGTCTCTCGGCAGGACGCGTTCAATCGGTCGCATTACGCCTGATCATCGAACGGGAACGAGAGATTGAAGCTTTTGTCCCCGTGGAATACTGGACCATTGCTGCTGAGCTGCTACCTGAGGGCGGGAGAACATCGTACATTGCCAAATTGGCAAAAATTGATGAAGCTGACCCCGATATTGCCAATGAAAAATCGACCATGGAAGTGGTTGCAGATATGAAAGGGGCACATTATGTCGTTGGAGCCATAAAGCGTGGGCAAAGAAGGCGAAAACCTTCTGCACCATTTATCACCAGCACAATGCAGCAGGAAGCATCCCGCAAATTGGGCTTTACCACCCGAAAAACAATGGCTCTTGCCCAACAATTATATGAAGGGATCGATGTCGGTGAAGGTGGCGTTGCTGGTCTGATTACCTATATGCGTACTGATTCGACGAATGTGGCTGAACAGGCGATCACCGAAGCAAGAGAATTTATCAAGAAACGTTTTGGTAATGAATTTCTGCCTGATGAGGCACCTAAATATAAGACAAGGTCGGTCTCAGCACAAGAAGCCCACGAGGCAGTGCGTCCAACCTCAGTAATTCGTCAACCTGAGAGCATCCAGGAATACTTGACCAGGGACCAGTACAGGCTTTATAAACTGATCTGGCAACGATTTGTCGCTTCGCAAATGGAAGCCGCCATTTTTGACACATTGATGGTTGAGGTCAATGGAACAGGCAAGATTCATAAGTACGCTTTGCGCGCCTCTGGCAGTAAAGTGCGCTTCCTTGGGTACCAGGTGGTCTATGAAGAGGCAAAAGATGAAGACGCGGTTGAAGCAGAAGAGAATGTGAACATCCCTGTTAATGACATTTCTGAAGGACAGACACAACATCTCAAAGACCTGCTTTATGAACAACACTTCACACAACCTCCGCCGCGCTATTCAGAAGCATCTTTGATCCAGGTGCTTGAGGAAAACGGAATTGGCAGACCATCAACCTACGCACCCATAATTTCAACCATCCAGGCTAGAGGTTATGTGTTGCGTGAGAATAAGCGGTTGATACCGACTGATGTGGGTTTTACGATCAATGACCTTGTGGTGCAATATTTCCCCACGATTGTTGATGTCGGTTTTACTTCGGCGATGGAAACAAATTTAGACCAGGTGGCATCTGGTGAGGAAGATTGGGTCAAGATAATCAGTGATTTCTACAGCCCGTTCAAGCAAAGTGTTGAAATCGCCCAAAAAGAGATGCCTGAAGCGAAAGCCGAACTTGAAAAGATAGGCAGAATGTGTCCCAGATGTGGAAAAGAGCTGGTTATTCGTTGGGGGCGGTATGGGAAATTTATCAGTTGCAGTGGGTTCCCGGATTGCCGGCATACAGAAGCTTTCCTACAAAAAATTGGTCTGACCTGTCCTAAATGTCACGAAGGTGATGTGGTTGAGCGCAAGACACGCAAGAACCGCATATTCTACGGTTGTTCGCGATACCCGGATTGCGATTTTACCTCCTGGAAAAGACCGATCAACGAACCATGTCCAAATTGCAAGGGAACACTGGTTATCGCCAATAAACGCGAAGTACAATGTATGGATTGTGAAGAAGTTTTCTTGTTGGATGCGATTCAGAAAGAAGAGACGACTTCAGATTTGGCATAAATCATGCATGCAATTGTTCTGATATGAATTAGAATATGTTCAAGTAAGATATGCAGGAGAAAAAATGGACAAGATTAAATTAAAAGAATTATTTAGCAAGCCAATTACATTGCTAGTGGCAGGAGCGATCCTTGGTTTGATCCTGGGATTGATCATTGGCTGGGGCATCTGGCCAGTACAGTGGACGGATGCGTCTGCTGAGAATTTGCGGCCTGACTTGCAAAGGGAGTTCTTGCGCGGTGCCATCCTGGCATATGACAAAACCAATGACCAGTCCAATGCCCTTAGGGCTTACCAGGAGTTGGGTAAGAACGCAGAAATCACACTCTCAGAATTGACCTCCGACCTGGGCAGTGTATCTTCCGAACAGGTATTGAAGTTCAGCCAGGCAGTTGCTGCGGAGAACCTGGTGGTTGAGGTTCCCACGGAACCTGCTGCTGAAGCGCAACCAGCTCCTGCTGTAAAGTCGTTGGGCAAACAGCTCCTATTGTTTGGTTTGCTCTGCCTGGGAGTCTTAATTGTTGGCGCTGCCCTGGTCTATTTCTTTGTGCTGAAGAATAAGGCCAAATCAAAAACGCAACCCTTAGCACCAGTTGATGAAATTGAAACTCTTGCGCCTGAGATTCCTCGAAAAAATGTTGATCTTAAAATCCCCGGTCAGGAAAAGCCTGTTGCCCAATTCATTACCACATACATGTTTGGTGATGATCTTTACGATGACTCATTCAGCATCGACTCAGCCAGTGGTGAATTTTTGGGTGAGTGCGGTGTGGGCATCTCAGACATTATTGGCGTTGGTGAAC
Organism: uncultured Anaerolineaceae bacterium; assembly: GCA_964435475.1. Taxonomy (GTDB): domain Bacteria; phylum Chloroflexota; class Anaerolineae; order Anaerolineales; family Anaerolineaceae; genus CAYSZB01. The sequence goes on from CAYSZB010000009.1 coordinate 27,603, forward strand.
CGAAGAAGATCACCGCAATAGAAGTCTGGTTGTTTGACAAAAACGATGTCCAAACAGTTACCAAGGTCTTCATGAGTGAACATGTCTTTGACGATCCAGGTGCAAGGCAGAAGCTTGAATCAAAGGGTGAGCTTGTTTTGGCTGAGCCCGGAAAGCAGATCCTTTTAGAAACTGCCACTCTGCAATTGGAAGCACGTGTGGTGGACATGAGCTATGGAGAGATCCCATTACCTGAAAACAGCTACTTCCAGAGATTCACCCTGGAACTCTCCGCCTGGAAGAAGTAGCAAGCGTCTGATCCAATAAAAAAAGACCAGCTTCGAAGAAATTTTCGTGCTGGTCTTTCTGTTTAATATATTAGATCAATTTACATCCAACACTTCTAACTCGATGACAACCTTGTTGGGGAGCTCAACTTTGACATTATCCCCCACTTTATGACCGATCAGGGCTTTACCGATCGGGGATTCATAAGTGATCTTGCGTTCTTTTGGATTAGATTCCTTCATTCCAACAATTTCGTAAACCTCAGGTGGGTATCCACTTTCCTTTACTGCCACTTTTGAACCAATCTGGATAACCCCGGGTTTGATTTGATCTGTGCTGACAACTTGCGAATAATTCAGAATTGCCTCGATTTCTTGAATCCGACCTTCAAGGAAGGACTGTTCCTCTTTGGCAGCTTTATAATCCGCATTTTCTGATAAGTCTCCCATCTCGATGGCACTCTTAAGGCGTTTGGCAATAGAATCGCGCCGTGGACCTGTCAGTTCAGCCAGTTCTGTTTCAAGTTTTGTTTTTCCTTCTTCAGTAAGGAAGTATGTTGGTCTATTCATGATCACTCCGTAAGATATATTTTTCAGGGAAGGACATCAGGGTCGAACAGGCGGTTGTGTTCGTCGATTGCAAACCGATCGGTCATGCCAGCTATATAATCACATATCACACGTTCCAACCCCCGTTCTTCTTGCAGTTCCTGGATGTGCCAGGCCAGCATTTCCGGGTTTTTCTGATATGCAGTAAAAAGGTCAGCAATGATCTTCTCCGACTTGTTTGCCATTCGTACGACCCGAAAATGGCGGTATAAATTTGTAAAAAGGAAATCTTTCAATTCTCGGTTTCGCCGGTGCATGTCTTCACTGTACCCAACCAGGTTGTAAGGCAAGCGCTGCAGCTCGTCGGGGGTTTTCACACCGCTTTTCCTGATGTAGCGGTCCACCGACTGGATGAGGTCGGTCACCTCGATCCCGATCAGTCGACGGATGATCTGGTGCCGTGTCAGGTCATCCAGCGAATCAGACTTTCTCCGCCCGATGCTTTCATTGACAATTTCCCAGATCGCTATGCCATCCAATTGCGAAGGTGTGATCAAACCGGATCTGAGGCCATCGTCAAGGTCATGCGAGGTGTAGGCCAACTCATCTGCCACGTTGGCGATCTGTGCCTCCAGGTGTCCACGCAATTCCGGGTTGTAATCATTGGCATCAGACAGGTCATAATCAGTCTCATGCTTTACCATGCCTTCAAGCACTTCCCAGGTCAAATTCAGACCGGGGAATTCAGGGTAACGGTTTTCCAGCAGGGTCACAATTCGCAATGAATGTTTGTTATGGTCAAAGCCGCCATAATCTTTCATCAAATCAGCCAGTATCCGCTCACCGGAATGCCCAAAAGGAGGGTGTCCGATATCATGCGCCAGGCAAATTGTTTCAACCAGGTCCTCATTTGCCCCTAGCGAACGCGCTAGGCTGCGCCCTAACTGGGCTACTTCGAGAGAATGGGTCAGCCGCGTCCGGTAGTAGTCCCCTTCGTGAATAATGAAAACCTGTGTTTTATATTCCAACCTGCGGAAGGCTGTGGTATGCAGGATTCTTTCCCTGTCTCGCTGAAAGAGGGTGCGGTAATCCGGCTCATCTTCGGGGTATTTTCGACCCTTGGAATTCTTGCTACGGATCGCGTATGGTGCAAGACTCTGGTTTTCGAGTTCTTCAAGTTGTTGACGGGTAAAGATCATGCCAAATTACTCCACTTATCTTGCAGTTATTATAACGGATTATCCTACAGGGAACTTTGTTTGGTGCGTAAAGAACTAACTTCTGGAAATCTGGGTGCCGATCTTCCCGCCCATGATGATTCTTTCTAAGTTCAGCGGGTTCTGACCCGAAAAGATGTAAACCTGCAGGTCGGGAATAACGCTAACCAATTCAAGCATCTGCTGGACTTTACTTTTCATGCCACCTGTCACATCGATTTGCTTGGATGTTGTTAATAGATGTTCAAGCGATTCAATATTTGATAAATTAATGTTGCTGATCACCTCTTTACATGCCGGGTAATCTGCAAAAACTCCCTGGTCCAATCCAGCCAACAATATACGGTCAGGCATCATCCTGGTTGCAAGGTGTGAAAAAAGTGTTTCTGTTGAGAGTATCGTCCCACCAAGCAAAGTATCAAATACCACATCGCCATAGATGACCGGGATGAAACCTTTGTTTACTGCCGCTGCCAGTGGATCGATCTGCCAGGATCGGATGAGTTTGTTTTCAGCGATGATGGATGCGGATGGCGGAAAAGACAAAACAGGCAGTTCAGCCTTAATAAACTCATCCATCACAATTTCATGCAGGTTGCGCGCTGCCTGCCAGACCTGGTGAAAGCCATCCCATTCCAGTTCTGTCAAAACCCCATCCTGTGTGTTGAATTTGCTGGCAGCATGATGACCAAATGAACCTGAACCGTGCCCGATAAGCCATTTAATTTTCGGGAATTGCCCCAGGATTTTCTTTAATTCAGAAGCAATGCCAGAAATGACCTCGGGTAGCGCTGAATTGGAACTGGATTTGTCGGTGATGAGCGACCCGCCTAGCTTGAGAAAGATCAGTTCATTTTTCATGTTGAGTTAAGCGTGGTGCTCCGATCGTTGTGATATGGATATCAGTTGCACCAGCATCCTGGAGCTTTCGAAAAACACGCTCTCGTGTTTTTTGGTCAACCAGTGCAATAACAAATCCGCCTTTTCCCGCACCGGTTAATTTTGCGCCTTTGGCACCACTATTGAGTGCAATCTCGATCAATTCATCAATATGGGCTGTGGAAAGGTCCATTTTATTCAATATTGCCTGGTTGTCATTAAATAGACTTCCCAGGGTGTCGAGATCTCCCCGTTTTATTGCCAGAGCTGCATTTCTTGTGATGCGTCCAATTGACTCAAAGTAATGGTCGTACAGGAAAGGATCCTGGTCATGCTTTTCACGGATGGATGCAACTGTTTTGCTGGTCGACTCCTTGGGTCCGGAATTTGCAATGACCAATTCAAAAGGTTTCTTTACCTTCAGAATTGAAATAGGTTTTTTCTTCCTGTACAATACAGGCTTTTCATATGTGATGACAGTGTTATCGATACCTGAAGGGGTTGCATGGTGTATCTTCTCAATTTCGAATGCATAAGTACAAACGTCCTCATCACCGAGTGTACTCCCCATGAAACTTGAAAGTGCTCTGAGAAAGGCCACAGATACTGAAGCCCCGGAACCCAACCCGCTGCCAACAGGTATGGAGGATTGGATTTGAATCTGGCATGCTGGAAAATGTGTGATCGAGAAATGTTTTTTTATCAGCTCAAATAATCTCGCCATGGGGTCAGCAGGATCCAGTTGATCCATTGTGGTATCCATTCCGATCATCGGGGAACTGATCTTGACCTGACCGGGAGTAGCCTGAGGCAGGGCAAAAATGGCAACCCGCGTTTTTAATTCATTGATCGGTACGGCAATGGCTGGATAGCCAAAGACCACAGCATGTTCGCCGAAAAGAATGGCTTTTGCAGGGGCAGAACTGGCAATCGCAGGCATAATGTCCTCTATAAAAGATAGATGATAACCAAAACAGCGACGAACCATAAGCCGATGGCAATTTGTGTTGGCCGATCGGTGAGTAGAACATCTTCAGGAGAGCCACCAAAATCCTTGACCTTGATCAGATAGAGGTAGCGAAATAAACCATAAAGGACAAAAGGAATGGTGAACATCATCGGATGTGATGATGGTGAGGGGGAAGACGAAATTGTATAGAGTGAATAGGTGATCAATGTGCTGGTCAAAACGATCGTGATCAACAAATCCAGCAATTGGGTCGTGTACCCTTCAAAAACCTTGCGATGTTCACTAGCATTCTCGTTCAAAAGGGCTAGCTCCGATCTGCGCTTGCCAAAACCCAGGAACAGGGCCAAAAGCGTGGTCACGAGGAAAAGCCAAGGTGAAAAATAAGCCACCTGGATTACAACAATACCGGCTACCATGCGCAAGACAAACCCACTTGCGATGGAAAGCACATCGATCAGGGGAATGTGTTTGAGCCACAATGAATAAGCGATCATGAATAAATAGTAAGCTAATGTTACAAGTCCAAAGTTGAGTGATAAGAGAAAAGCACCAGGCAGTAAAAAAAGTGAAGAAATGACCACAAAAAAGATTGCGGTTTTTGATGATAACTGCCCGGATGCCAAAGGGCGGGATTTTTTCTTCGGGTGCAGTCGATCTGCTTCAATATCCATGAGGTCATTAATTATATAAATAACACCGGAGACCAGGCAGAAGATGATAAAGCCGATCAGTACACGCAGTAATGATGGGATTTCAGTTAGCTTCCCGTCAAAAATGATCCCCGCAAAGATCACAAGGTTCTTGGTCCATTGCCTGGGTCGCATAGACTTAATCAAGTATTTGGTCATTTTGTTATCTTATCATAAACCTACCCCCCAAAACCAAATGTAATTTAAAGATACTCTGGTTCAATGTTAAAATTAAAGCATGAAAAAAATCAGGATTGACTTGCTCATGGTCCAACTGGGCATGGCTGAAAGCAGGTCTTTAGCTCAAAGGATGGTGATGTCTGGTGTTGTGCGGGCGGATGGTGAAGTGGTCGCGAAACAGTCCGACCAGGTGCCGCTCGATGCTCAAATCACAATTGATAGTGGGCTTGAATTTGTCTCCAGGGGTGGTCTAAAACTGAAAGAAGCACTGGATACTTTTCGTATCAATGTTGAGGGAAAAGTGTGTGCTGATGTGGGAGCCTCAACCGGGGGATTTACCGATTGCCTGTTACAACGCGCTGCAACAAAGGTGTATGCCATCGACGTCGGCTATGGGATCCTGCACTGGAAATTGAGAAATGATCCCCGTGTTGTTGTAATGGAAAGGACCAATGCCCGCTACTTAGACCAGCTGCCTGAACCTGTTGAGATTGTGACCATCGATGCATCATTTATTTCTCTTGATTACCTGTTTCCTGCAGTTAAAAATTGGTTTGGACCAGCTGAGGGGATAATTATTGCACTGATCAAGCCTCAATTTGAGGCTGGCAGGGAACAGGCAAAAATCCACGCCGGGGTGATCAGGGATCACAAGGTACACCAGCAAGTCCTGGAAAAGGTTGCCGATGATGCTGCAAAAGTTGACCTGGGCTTGGTTAACCTGACCATCTCACCCATTAAAGGTCCAAAAGGGAATATCGAATTTCTTGGCCTATTTGGCAACAGTCAGACGATCGATCATGATAAAAAACAGCTCCTGATAAATGATGTAATTGCCAGACTGGGCGAGTAAGAAAATCGATTATACTGAGAAAACTTATGGAAAAAATTCGGAATTTTTGCATCATAGCACATGTCGACCATGGAAAATCAACCCTGGCAGACCGCCTTCTTCACCTTACCGGTACGATCTCAGACCGCGACACCACTGAACAGATCCTGGACAGCATGGATCTTGAGAGGGAAAAAGGCGTAACGATCAAAGCCTCAGCGGTCAGGATGGAATACACTGCCGGTGATGGTCAAAAATATGAACTGAACCTGATCGACACGCCGGGACATGTTGACTTTAATTATGAGGTGAGTCGCGCCTTGGCAGCCTGTGAAGGTGCGGTTCTGGTAGTGGATGCCACTCAGGGCATTGAAGCCCAGACATTGGCGAACCTTTACCTGGCTTTGGAAGCAAACCTGGTCATCATTCCTGTCATCAACAAGATCGATTTGCCTTCCGCTATGGTCGACAATGTCAAGTCAGATATCAGCATCCTGCTTGGGACCCCTGAAGATGAAATCATAGCTATCTCTGCCAAGCAGGGAACAAATGTTGAAAAGATCCTTGATGCGATAATTACAAAGATTCCTCAACCCAAACGCGAGGTTGATAAACCGCTTACCGCGTTGATCTTTGATTCCCATTATGACTCATACAAAGGTGTGATCGCCTATGTCAGGGTTTTTACGGGTCAGTTAACAAAAGATACTCGCCTGCTGATGATGTCTTCCGGAAGCCGCTTGCAGACAGTTGAGGTTGGCATCTTTGCACCTGACCTCAGGCCAATTGATAAGTTGGAAGCTGGAGATGTGGGGTACATAGCCACTGGCTTAAAAACGGTATCAGAATGCAGGGTGGGTGACACCATCACATCACTGGATAACAAAGCGGAACACCCTTTGCCAGGATATCGTCCGGCAAAGCCGATGGTTTTTGCTGGGGTATATCCAACAGAAGGCGAAGATTACGAAAACCTCAAAGAAGCTTTGGAAAAGCTGCAATTAAATGATGCCTCTTTGATCTATCAACCTGAAACCTCTGAGGCGTTAAACTTCGGATTTCGATGTGGATTTTTGGGGCTCTTTCATATGGAAATCATCCAGGAAAGGATTGAGCGGGAATATGCCCTGGACATTGTTTTTACAGCACCATCAGTGGAATACCAGGTCGTATTAACAAATGGCCAAACGATCATCATCGACTCTCCAGCTGACCTGCCAGATGAAGGCACAATTACTGAAATCCTTGAACCCTGGATGCAACTGACTATTTTTACTCCCACTGAATACTTTGGCACAGTCATGGAATTGACCAAGCGCAAACGGGGTGTTTTCAAATCCCAGGAATACCCATCTCCCAACCGGGTCCAGTTGAACTTCGAGATCCCGCTTTCTGAGATCATTATCGATTTCTTTGATCAATTGAAATCAGGGACCAAAGGATACGCCTCGATGGATTACCAGTTCCTGGAATACAGGGCAGGCAACCTTGTTAAACTGGAGATCCTTTTGAATGATGAGCCGGTTGATGCATTAACTGCGATCGTCCACAAGCAGGATGCTTATCATAAAGGACAGGCATTGGTTACCAAGCTGAAAGAGATCATTCCTCAGCAGTTGTTTGTCATTCCTGTACAGGCATACAGTGGTGGCAGGGTCATTTCCAGGGCAAATGTCAAGGCATTGCGCAAGGATGTTCTGGCAAAATGCTATGGAGGTGATATCACCCGCAAGAAAAAGCTGCTGGAGAAACAAAAGAAGGGAAAGAGAAGGATGAAAATGGTCGGCAGCGTCGAAATCCCACAGGAAGCGTTCATGGCGATCCTGAGGTTGGAGAGCTGATCCTGGTGGTTTCATCAAGAACCTGGTTTTCGAAGGCAATTAAATGGTTGATCCCACTCATCATTAGTGGAATGGCCATTTTTCTTTTAATCCGCAACCTGGAACCCCAGGCTTTGCTCAAGGCCTTTGGTCGGGTCAGCATATGGTCGCTCATCCTGGTGCTCCTTGTTGGTTTCCTTTCCTTACTTGTCCGTGTAGGGTGCTGGTATTTCCTGTTAAACCAAAAATTCCCTTTCTGGAGGGTATTTTTCGTGATGAATGCAGGTTACCTTCTGAATAATGTTTTGCCTTTCAGGTTGGGAGAGGTGGGACGGGCAGTTTTACTGGGAGGGAAGAAAGACTCTCATGTCACCCCGATGGAAGTGCTCTCCAGTATTGTAGTCGAGAGGGTGATCGATATTTTCCTGGCATTTGCTTTCTTCCTGGGCAGTCTGTCCTTGATCAATACCGGCGATGTCAGTAGAACGATCAGTGTATTTGCACTTTTCTTGTTAGTTCTATTATTTATTATTTTGGCCATTCTTGCTAAGAAACGGGAAAATGTAAACTCCTGGCTGGAAAGTAAGAAACCAGGCCACTATAAATTGATAACTTGGGCAAAACCCAAGGTGGATGCGATCTTAAAAGGTTTTTCGGTCATAAACAACCCGGCCTTGTTTTGGACAAGTTTTGGTCTTCTTTTTGTCAGTTGGTGCATTTCCATGCTTCAGCATTGGATCGTCCTTGAGCAGATCGTCCCGTTAAACCAGGCCTGGTGGGTAGTGTTCCTGATCAGTGCCGGCGCACTCGGTTTTGCGCTGCCATCAGCACCAGCCGGCATTGGATTGTACGAAGCGGCAATTGTGGGCGCATTTGCTTTGCTGAAGGTTGATTATGCGGATGCATTGGCTTACGCCCTGGTATTGCATGCCATCCAATTTCTTATGTCATCCGCCCTGGGTTTTATTGGCCTGGTAAAGGAAGGGTCATCAGTGCATGAGCTTTATCGAAAAGCAGTAAACCGCAAAGATGACCTATCTCAAGTTGAACTATGAAGATTCTATTCTGCCTTACATATTTTGCGCCGAATAAATCCGGTTTGACAATATATGTGGACCGATTGACTCGGGCGTTGGCGGAAGATGGGCATGAAGTAACAATTCTTACCTCGCGCCATATACCAGTATTGCCAAAATTTGAGCTGTGTAACGGGATCGCCATTCATCGACTGCCAGTCTGGCTCAGACTTTCCAAGGGGGTGATCACGCCAGGCTTGCTCAGCAAAGCATGGCAGTTGATCAGGCATGCAGATGCGGTCAATCTGCATCTTCCTCAGTTCGAAGCGGGTTACCTGGGGGTGGTTGCAAGACTCCTTCGAAAGCCCCTGATCGTAACATACCACAGTGACCTTGTTCTGCCAAAGGGGCTTCTAAACAAGATCGCCGGATTCTTCATCAGGTTGGCAAACCGCATTGCTATTAGATTATCGGATTCTATTGTTACCAACACGTATGATTTTGCTGAACATTCACCTGCCCTCAAAATTCATTTACAGAAGGTCGTTCCTATTTCTCCCCCCATCGTTGTTGAGAAAATTTCTGACCAGGAAGTATTGGATTTTTGTGCTAAGCACAATATTGAAAAAGGTCAAATTATCATTGGAATGGCTGCACGTATGGCTTCTGAGAAAGGCGTGGAATATCTCATTGGCGCGCTTAAAGATGTCCTGTTGACATATCCCACCGCCTGTGTGTTATTTGCTGGAGAATACCGGAATGTCATAGGTGAAGAAAAATATCGTGATAGGATCCTGAAAATGACCGGGCAGTTGGGTGCGCATTGGAAATTCCTGGGGGTGGATTCCCAAAGAGAAAGATCAGCTTTTTACCACCGCTGCAATGTGTTGGTATTGCCGAGCGTGAACAGCACCGAGTCGTTTGGCATGGTCCAGGTGGAAGCTTTAATGTGTGGTACGCCAGTCATCGCAACTGACTTGCCGGGTGTTAGGCAGCCTGTCTTGCAGAGTGGTTATGGTCTGGTGATCCCTCCCAGGGATAGTTCTGCCCTGTCTAAAGCCATTCCGTTACTCCTCAAGAAATACCCGTCAAAGGTCAATCCAACGGATTACACCAGGGCTTTCTTACCAGGTGCGGTTGCCGCAAAATATCTTGAGTTGTTTTCAAATTGCATCCATCAAGCAGGTTCTTAAATGCAGTGGTTGAAAAAATATTTCTATTACTTTAAGTCGATCTTTACCCTGATATTTGGGATTAGAAACTGGTTGACGGTTGTAAAGCTATTCCTTGGAAAGGATTCTGGTCAAGTTGACCAGTTGATTTTACGAAAAACGGGATGGCTCATTCACGTGCGTGGCAAAATGGATGCCTGGTCGGTCAAAGAGACGCTCCTGGATCAATTTTACAGCCGATATGGTGTAGAGATCAGTGAAGACTGGATGATCATGGATGTCGGTGCGGCGATAGGTGAGTTCACTCTCCTGGCGGCAAAAAAAGCTCATTACGGGAAAGTCTTTGCATTCGAGCCATTTCCCGGTTCTTATCAACTCCTTCAGGAAAACATGCAGTTAAATTCGATCAGCAACGTAGAGATTCACAATCAGGCGATCTGGAGCAGGGATGGAGAATTATCTTTTATAAATGGGAACAGTGAACCATTGCAGCTTAGTATGGATCCGGGTCAGCCATCTGATGATACACACAACCCTTTGAAAATTCACTGTATTTCTCTACTCCAGGCTTTGGATTTGTCTGCAATATTCCATCTAGATCTTCTAAAGCTCGATTGTGAGGGGGCGGAGTTCCCGATCTTGCTGGATGCACACCCTGAAGTCTTTGAAAGAATAGATCGCATGATCATGGAATATCACGATGGCTATATGCAGCATCACCACCAGGAACTGATCAAGCATCTAGAAAACTCCGGATATAAGGTGGTCGTCACCGGGAACCTGGTTCATGAGGAACTCGGTTACCTCTACGCTGAAAAGATATCTCCAGGTTTTCGCCATTAGAATCTTCCTCTGATAAAATAGCATAGTTCAGAACTTGGGATCTTGCGCCATATGGATCAAAATAACAACTTGCCAGAAGAATATGAGCCCAGCATTTTGGATTACTTGAAATCCAAAATCAGGTTTTGGGAGAAATCATCACAGCCCTTGCCATCGCTTCCCACGCCTGGATCCGTAGATTCGGATGTGAGCAGCCTTGATAAAAAACCTGAAGTTCCGGGTGAGATCGGTGCAAAGCAGTTAACACGAAAACCCTGGTTCCTGCTCCTGGCTTTAATATTTGCAGTTCTTGCTCAATTATCATTGGAACCTGCGACCAACAGGAGTCCCGTTGCTGGCATCATCCTCTATAGTCTGGCGTGTATTTGCATATTGATCGCATTAAATCAAAAATCATTGACAATTCTTGAAAAGGAACCACTACCTGGGGTGACCTTAAAACCCACCATTAAAAATGGTTACTTGGTGGCGGGTATCATCCTGGCTATTGGATCCTTCCTGCTTTTCAGGAAAAATCAATTTACCTTCATTAACACAATGACCTGGTTGATCAGCCTGGCACTCATAGCTTATGCATTTTGGGAACGCAAAACACACAGGAGTCAAATAATTGATCAGCTAATATCGTTTGCCAAAAAGCAGAATTGGCAGATGACCTTTTCTTACTGGTCGGTAGCGATTGTCTTGACCATCCTGTTGGTCACTTTTTTCAGGCTAAATCAACTGGCGACTACGCCGGGTGAGCTGATCAGTGACCAGGCGGAGCGTATCCTTGCTGTCTTGGATATCGAAAGTGGTCGTCATCCGGTTTTTTCCTCAAGAAATAATGGCAGTGAGGTACTGTCTTACTATTGGACGGAACTGTTCATAAGAATTACTGGCCAAAATCTGTCCCCGCTGGCAATGAAGATCTCCGCCTCTGTCGCTGGTCTTGTTACCTTGCTCTTTGTCCATCAACTGGGTCGTGAATTGTTTGACCGCCAGGTAGGTCTGGCAGCGGCATTCTTTTGCGGCATTGCTTATTGGCCAAATGTCCTGGCGCGGTC
>CAYSZB010000009.1:39181-44316 GCA_964435475.1 uncultured Anaerolineaceae bacterium
TGGCAGCGGCATTCTTTTGCGGCATTGCTTATTGGCCAAATGTCCTGGCGCGGTCTTACCTTGGCGGGATTTTTGTACCCTTGTTCTTATCCGCCCTCTTATATTTCCTTATCCGAGGGTTAAAAGAATTTGACAGTAGGTTGTTCATCCTTGCCGGCATCGCCCTGGGCGCTGGTCTGATGAGCTACAGGGTGTTCCTGGTTCTACCTTTTGTGGTATTGATGACATTCCTGGTCTACTGCCTGCACCAAAAAGAAAAACTGCAACGAAAACAAGCGCTTTGGGGATTACTTATCATCTTGTTGATCTCCCTCGTCATAATCCTGCCATTGGTAAGGGTGATTGCCATCGAGCCACGTGCCTACTTCTTCAGGATATTCTCGCGGCTCGCTGAATGGGAAAGACCTTACCCGGACCTTGGATGGAGGATTTTTCTTAAAAACCTATGGGCAGGGATCACCATGTTTTTCTGGTCGAATGGAAATCAGTGGGTTGAGTCTGTTGCTGGTCGACCCGCCTTGGATTTTATCTCTGGCGCACTGCTTTTCCTGGGAATTTTTTTCTCCTTTGCCTTTTACTTTTTAAAAAAGAATTGGCATTATCTGCTCTTGCCCTTGATGATCCTCCTCTTGATCATGCCCTCAGTCCTGTCAATTGCTTTCCCAGAAGAAAATCCTTCCCTGAGCCAGGCATCCGGAGCAATCATTCCGGTGTTTATCATTGTCGGCTTTTCTTTTGTGACCTTCATCAACACGATCCGGGAAAAAATGAGTGGTTGGTGGGGAAAAGTTATTTCGGCTCTTGTTGGTTTTATCCTTGTGATTATCTCCATGAGCCAGAATTACACGATCGTATTTCAGGATTATAAAGAAAATTACCTCAGGTCGTCCATGAACTCCTCCGAGATAGCCCGGGTCATATCGCAATATGCTGAAACCATAGGCACTGAGGATTCCATCTGGATCATGTCTTATCCTCACTGGATCGATACCAGGCTGGTTGCTATAGCTGCAGGTAAAATTGGGGGTGACTTTGTGATGTCTCCGGAAAGGCTACCGGAAACCCTGGTAACCAGGGAAAACAAAATGTTTTTACTGAACAAACAAGACCTGGCTGGGATTGAGGCATTGGAATCTCTCTATCCTGAAGGAGTATCCTGGGAATATGAATCTGTTTTCCCGGAAAAGAATTTTTCGATCTTTTTTGTGCCACCTCTAAGTGGGGATGTGAACTGAAATGAGCTCGCAAGATCGTACGCTTACCAGCCAGAATAGGCACCTGCTTCGGGATGTCATCCTTGTCTTGGCTCTGGTCTTGATCATGTTAACCGGCGCATATTTTCGCCTGACAGGTGTCAATTGGGATGCCGGCCATCACTTACACCCCGATGAGCGCTTCTTAAGTATGGTCTTATCCAGCATTTCTCCCGTGCAATCGTTGGAAGAGTACTTCAACACGGAATTGTCAAGCCTTAACCCTGCCAACCGCGGATATGGCTTCTTTGTGTATGGCACATTGCCAATATTTGTTATCCGCTATCTTGGTGAATGGACGGGGCAGATTGGATATGATCGGATCACGATCCTGGGAAGGTATGTTTCTGCAATTTTTGACGTTATCACGATCCTGATTGTCTTTTTCATCGGTAAAAGATTCCGCTCAAAAGGCACCGGGTTGATCGCTGCTTGTCTTTATGCTCTCGCTGTCTTGCCGATTCAGCTTTCACATTTTTTAACCGTGGATACCTTCACCAATACCCTTGGAATGCTGACGATCTTAATTGGCGTGGGGATACTGAACAAACATCAGCAAACCACTCATCGCCCTGTTGACCAGCCCGAAATACACTCAACTCTCAAAAAGCACCTCAAGGATATCCTGCCGTATCTGTTTTTCGGTATCAGCCTGGGTCTGGCAACTGCCTCCAAGATCAATGCCGTATCGTTATCCTTGTTTCTTGTTTTTATCGAAGTTGTCGATTATTTTCGCTATGAAAGAAACGAGAGGAACCAGAGAGTTTTGCTGATAGCCCGCAACTTGATCGTTGCGGGTCTGGCTAGTTTTATTACATTCAGAATTTTCCAGCCTTATGCGTTCAGAGGACCTGGCTTTTTCAACTTCGGAATTGACCCCAATTGGTGGTCATCGATGCAAAGCCTGCAGGCCCAGGCTGCCGGCGAGGTTGACTTTCCTCCTGCCCTGCAGTGGGCCAGGCGGCCGATAACATTTGCCTTTACCAATATGGTCAATTGGGGAATGGGATTGCCTTTTGGGATTGTAGCCTGGTTGTCTTTCCTGGCAATGGGTTGGGTTATCTTCAGGAAAAAGGCGAATGACCACCTGCCGATCTGGTTGTGGACCCTCTTTTACTTTTTATGGCAGGGTCTCGCCTGGGTCAGGTCAATGCGTTACCAGATGTTGGTCTATCCGCTGCTTTCGATCATTGCCGCCTGGGGGCTGGTAAGTTTATGGTATCGCCGTGAGAGGCTTAAGATCTGGTTCCTTACATTAAAGCCTTTGTTCTTTAAGATTACCAGTATTTGTCTCCTCATGATCATAGTCATAACAACGGGATTGTGGGCTTTTTCATTTACCCGCATTTATGCTGTACCCCATACACGCGTTCAGGCATCAGATTGGATCTATCAGAACGTTGCAGGTCCATTGAATTTGATCATGGACACCGATCAGGGTGAGTACCTCCAACCGCTTCCTTATCGCAGTGGTGAGACGATCTTCCAGGGCAAGTCACTTCGCGTCCCATTCAAACCATTTACGGACCTTGAGTTGGGTGGGATAACCATACCAGGTGCGGTTGACCAGGATAACCTGGATGAAAATCATGTGATCAAGGCCAGCATCTTTGATTTCAACGATCCCGGCAATGAACTCATTTCGGCAGTTTCTGAACGCTCATTTAAGGCGGTTGAAGGCAACTGGCAGGGTACTTCGCTGGATTACCAATTTGAGCCTGCAATTTTCTTGGACTCTTCTCATCTTTACTACCTGGAAGTAATGGTAGTGTCAGGTTCGGGGCACATTTTATTGAACGGTGCGCCTCGTCTATCCATTTCATACAACAATATTTCTACAGTTCAGGACTTGCCCAAGATAGTTGATACTTTCTCTTCCTCGGATCCATATGCGATGGATATTGTCACTAACCGCCAGGGCACGGTTCGCAAGGTCAGCATTCCATCCATGTTGGACCTCGATCTGAACGGTGATCGACAGACATTAAAACTGACCCTGTCATACATCAGGGACAGTGTGCAATATCAATATTCCTCATTGCTCTCAGGCGATTATTCGGATCTCGGGGATGGACGGGGGGCGTTTTATGAGTTCATATTTGATGAACCGGTTTTTGTCGATGCACGCCAACCAGTGAATGTTTCTATCCAGGTGGTCGAAGGCGATGGCATTTTCGCGATTTCCAGCCAGGCTCCAGCATTGGAAAGTTCCTGGGATGATGCTCTACCGTTAAGTAATGAATATTTCTACCCCTACAGTGATAATGGCGGCTTATACCGCGGCGACCTCAACTTCGAGATGTATTGGCCTGACGAAGAGACAAAGCTTACCCGCTTTGAGTCAATCCTTGACCAGGCGGATTACATCTTTATTTCTTCAAACAGGCAGTATGGAACCATTCCACGGGTGCCTGAGCGTTATCCACTTTCGACTTATTATTATCGATCGTTGTTGGGATGCCCGCAGGATGAAGATGTGGTCAAATGTTATAACCTCGCAGTTCCTGGTCTGTATAGCTCAGAATTAGGCTTTGAGCTGGTGAAAGTATTTGAGTCCTATCCGGCGATCGGTAATCTACGCTTCAACTCCCAGTTTGCTGAAGAAGCATTCACAGTCTACGATGCACCAAAGGTTTTGATCTTTAAAAAGACTTCTGATTATGATCCATTGAAGGTCAGGGAATTGTTGAGGCAGGTTGACCTGGATAAAGTTGTCCAGGTTACCGCGAGGCAAGCGGGCGAGCTAAGCAGGCTAACGCGTGACGGACAGATCTCACCCCGAAACTCACTCACACTGCCGGAAAACAGGCTGGCAGAACAAAAGCAGAATGGCACATGGTCTGAGATATTTGATCGCCAGGGTTTGTTGAATAAGTGGCCTTTTATTGGCGCCATGGCTTTATATTTGTTCATTGCTTTATTGGGCTTGATCGTTTACCCACTTGTCAGGTTGGCATTACCCGGGCTTTCTGACCGCGGCTATCCCTTCTCACGCTTGGTTGGGATGCTTTTGTTGACTTTCTTTGTCTGGCTGGCTGGTTCACTGGGAATTGATTATTCTCGTTTAACGATCCTTGCAGCCCTGTTGCTCATCTTCGTCGCCGCTCTGGTTTTGCTTCTGTTAGATAGACGCTTGGTTAAGGATGAACTCAAACGAAACTGGAAGAATATCCTGGTCGTCGAAGCTCTGTCACTTTTGGTATTCCTTGTGTTTCTCTATATT
The DNA here is from genome assembly GCA_964435475.1 of uncultured Anaerolineaceae bacterium. Classification (GTDB taxonomy): domain Bacteria; phylum Chloroflexota; class Anaerolineae; order Anaerolineales; family Anaerolineaceae; genus CAYSZB01. The sequence continues at coordinate 43,658 of CAYSZB010000009.1, forward strand.
CGCTACAAGAATCCGGACCTCTGGCATCCTTACAAGGGCGGGGAAAAACCGATGGATTTTTCGTATCTTAATGCGATACTGAAGAGCTCGACCTTTCCCCCTTATGATCCATGGTTTGCTGGTGGTTATATTAACTATTACTACTATGGCTTGATGATCGTCAGTGTGCCCATTAAATTATTGGGTATTGTCCCTTCAGTTGCTTACAACATCGTGTTGCCCCAACTATTCAGCATCTTTGTTATTGGTGGGTATTCCTTTGGTTCGAACTTGTTTATTGGGATCAGGAAAGGCAAAACTGGCCTGACGGAAAGCCAACCTGATAAGCAGTTTTCTGGTCCTTTTTGGGCAGGCTTGGCAACGGCAGGACTGCTCTGCGTTTTGGGCAACCTGGGAACGGTCAGGTTGTTGATTGATTCCATCACAAAACTGGGCGGCGGTGGAGCGATTATTGAGGATACGAGTTTTATCGAAAAAATTACCGTCTTTTCTAATGGATTGGGACTGTTTTTTAAGCAAACGCCACTGCCTCTTTACCCGGGAGATTGGTACTGGGTTCCCAGCAGGACAATACCCGGTGAAGCAATTACCGAATTTCCATTTTTTACCTTTATTTATGCGGATCTTCACGCCCACCTGATTGCCATGCCGATTGTAGT
>CAYSZB010000009.1:44416-54173 GCA_964435475.1 uncultured Anaerolineaceae bacterium
GCCAGGTGGAAGTCTACTGCGCAATTCTTCTGGGAATTTGTCCTGTTCAGCCTCCTGGTTGGAGCTGCGTTCTTCCCGTTGCTTGGGACTATGGATAAGATCAACGATCGGATGGCACCCGATGCACCCGCAACTCTTGATGGGATGACCTATATGGCATATGCAACTTATTACGATAATGGTATGCTACTGGAATTGGGTGAAGATTATCAAGCCATCCAGTGGATGCAGGATAATGTCAAAGGTTCACCGGTATTGGTTGAAGGACAGGCCTATGAATATCGCTGGGGTAACAGGTTCACGATCTATACAGGTCTGCCGGGTGTGGTTGGTTGGAATTGGCACCAGCGTCAGCAGAAGGCAAGTTTGATGTCGAATATCGTCCAGGAAAGGGTGGACCAGGTCAACCAGTTTTACCTGACAGAAGACCTGGGTTATGTGCGATCCTTTATTGCCGAATTTGATGTGGAGTATATTATCGTCGGTCAATTGGAACAGACTTATTATCCGGGACCAGGCCTGGATAAATTCGAGCAGTTTAACGGACTTCTCTGGGATCATGTCTATCGCCAGGGCAGCACGGTGATCTACCAGGTGAGGAATTGATATGAACGCTCTTATTTCCTGGTATTTCATCATCAGTATTTTGGGGTGGATCTCATTTCCCATTGTTTTTAAAGTACTAAAGGCGCTTCCTGGTCGGGGTTTTGCCTTCAGCAGGGCGGTTGGCTTGCTGTTCTGGGGGTTTATTTTTTGGATCTTGACCTCGCTAGGTATTTTTAAGAACGATACCGCTGGTCAGATTACTGCGCTGGTTTGCATCATTGTCTTCAGCCTGTTACTATTACTAAAGAACGGGATTTCAGAATTCGGCAGGTGGATCAAAGACAATGCCTCAATGATCATCGTGGTTGAATCCTTATTCCTGTTCACTTTTCTGCTTTGGGCGTTTGTCAGGTCTGCCAACCCTGAAATTGTAGGCACAGAGAAACCAATGGAGATGGCCTTCATTACTTCGATTCTCAGGTCACCAACCTTTCCGCCCAATGACCCCTGGTTATCAGGCTACGGGATTTCGTATTACTACTTTGGCTATGTCATGATCGCTATGCTGACCCGTTTTTCCGGCGTCAGCGCTGGCGTTGCTTACAACCTCAGTGCAGCGCTGTGGTTCGCCCTGACTGCAGTGAGTGCTTATGGGGTCATGTTTGATCTTGTCAAGAGTTACTGGTTGCGAAAGACCAGCCTGGATCAGGGGTTCGGCAGAGTCCCTGTTTGGGTGTACGTTTCTCCCTTCCTGGCACCGTTCATGATCTTGATTGTTAGCAATTTGCATGGCTTCCTCGATATGATCCACTCAAGGGGCATCTTCTGGCGGGAAGGGTTGGATGGTCAATCCGCATCCGCTTTTTGGCAGTGGATTGGGTTAAAGGAGTTGAACCTTGCACCCGCTGAGCCTTTCTCCTGGTTCCCGCGCAGGCTTGGTGGGGTTCAGTGGTGGGGTGCCTCCCGTGTTCTTCAGGATTTTAAATTCAACATGGATACTGTGGAGATCATTGATGAATTCCCCTTCTTCTCATATCTCCTGGCCGATCTCCATCCGCATGTTTTGGCCATGCCTTTCGTTTTGCTTATCATCGCTGAAGCCTATAATGTGTTGCAGGGCGGTTTGGATGGCAAATTGCGCATAGGCAAAAGTGAATTTCCGGTTTTACCACTGCCATTTTTCTTTCTTGTTCTTTCTATTGGTAGCCTGATCTTCTTGAATACATGGGATGCACCGTTCTACCTTGTCTTGATCTCTGCTGCCTTTATGATGCATAGGTATGCACAAAACGGGTGGACCTATAAGCGCGTTTGGGAGATGCTGGCATTGATGGTCTCGATCGGCCTCCTGGCAGTTTTGCTATTTCTCCCGTTTTTCCTTGGTTTCTCTTCTCAAGCAGGTGGCATATTCCCCAGTCTCATCTTTTACACCCGGGGAGTATATTTCTGGATTATGTTCGCGCCATTATTAGTGCCAATAATTGGCTATGTGATCTACAAGGCTTCCCGAAAGCGGGAGAAGAAACCTTTGTGGTCTGCATTTATGATCATTGGATTGCTCCTTGTGGCTTTGCTTATTTTTACTTGGACTTTATCTTTCCTTGCTAGTAGGATACCTTCTTTAGGGGAACAATTTCTGTGGCTCCAGGGGGCTGGTGAGGTCGGAATAATGCCTTTGTTACGGGAAGCAACTCTCAGAAGATTAAGAGACCCGATAACTTGGATAACGCTAACCGTGATCTTATCCCTGGGCTTTGGTCTGCTCTTGAAAACCCATCACAGGTATGAAAAGTCCCAAAGTGTGGTCAACGATGACCCATCCTTTATATTCATCCTGTTGCTTGTGCTCCTGGGAGGCCTGTTAAGCCTTGCGCCTGAATTTGTCTATCTGCGTGACCAATTCTCAGTGCGCATGAATACCATCTTCAAGTTCTACTTCCAGGTATGGATCCTGTGGGGTTTAGCAGCGAGTTATGCCATAATTGTTACCTGGCGAAGAGCAGGAAAATGGTCTGGTTTCGTAAAGATCACCTTCTCAGTGGCAGTTTTTCTATTGCTGATGAGCATACTTTTGACAGTATTTCCCGGTGTAAATGAAAAGGTTGTGATTGCATCGCTGAATCCAAACAGGTTCGGGTATTACCTGCAGGATTGGTTGATCAGTTTTGCTTGCATTTTTGCTTTTTTTCTGGTTGTCTATTTCTTACTAAAACGCGATTTCATATCGATCATGCGCATTATTACCCTTATTGTGATCATTTTTGGATTAGCTTACCCTGTGATCGCTCTATGGAACAAAACAGCTGGCTTTAACGACCTCGATAAACTGACTCTGGATGGCACCCAGTATCATCGGGTAATAAATCCTGATACTATGGATTCTGTGGACTGGTTATCTTCTGCCCCATTGGGTGTGATGGTTGAAGCGATCAGCCCGGGTGGCGGAAGTTATTCCGGGTATGCCAGGGTCTCAACCTTTTCGGGGATGCCGACGGTATTGGGTTGGATTGGGCACGAGTTGCAATGGCGGGGGGGCTCGGAAGAGATCGGTTCACGTCAAACTGATGTAACAATTCTATACACATGTGAGACTTGGGAAGATGCATTGAGCATTATCGAAAAGTACAATATCAGGTATATTTATGTTGGTGACTTGGAGAAGTCCACCTACAATGTTGACCAGGCAAAATTTGACTTGAACCTTGCGACAGTCTATGAGAATAGCTCTGTAAAGATTTTTGAGTACCCGGAGAATAATGGCGTTTATTGACATCAAAAGCCGGTCAGAATCACTGGAATATTCACAAAAATCCGAAGTGATTCTTTTTTTGGTGATATTTCTGGTGGGTGTGATCATCAGGTTCATAAACCTGGGTTTGATCCCATTTAATACTGCTGAGGCGATGTCGGCATATCAAGCGCTTCAATTAAATCAAAAGAATGTTGATTTGCCAATCACACAACCTGCTTATCTCGGATTGACCGGTTTGCTGTTCATGCTCTTTGAGCCGGATGGTTTTTGGGCAAGATTGATACCGGTTTTGCTCGGCTCTCTTTTTGTCCTTCTGCCGATTGCTTTCAGACAGCAGCTTGGAATTAAAATGGCTCTTTTTCTTAGTCTGGTCATTGCAATAGATCCGCTGCACATCGCTTCCTCTCGCATGATCGGTTCTCCGATGATTGGATTTTTTGGATTAATGTTCTTCCTGGTCATGATATGCTGGCATCGACCGGTTTTGGCGGGTATTGGCCTGTCTTTGGCGATCTCAGGCGGGGAAGTGTTTTGGTCCTTGATGATTTCGATTGGGGTGGCATTGCTTGTCTCTTACCTCATAAATAAGGACATCCTCAAGAATATCCAAAATTCAGAGCTTGTAAACTCCCGTAAGAACACAAAGTTCTTATTTAAATGCCTGGTTGGTTTTTTTGTGGGTCTCATACTGTTAGCAAGCGGCTTCTTTTTTTACCCTGCAGGATTGGGGAATTCGTTTGTTGGCATTCAGACGTTTCTAGAAAAGTTTTCACTGCCGTCCGGTGTAAAGATCTGGCAGGTTTTGGTCGCGACCCTGGTATACGGCTTTGTCCCGCTAACACTTGGCATTTTCCAGGGAATTCTTTCATTGATTAAACGCGAAAAAATGGGGAGTATTCTGTTTTGGGTCGCAGTGGTAAGTTTGTTGATCATTGTCATCCAGCCTGGTCGCCAGGTACTGGATCTAGTTGTGCCAATAACAATATTCTGGTTCCTGGCAGCGCGTTTGTTGAGCTCACGGGTTGATGATCTTCGAGAAATTTCATGGGTGAGAACCGCTGTTGCCTTGTTTAGCCTTGTCATACTGGTCTTTTTATCCATGAATGTCAGGTCCATGGGCAATTCCGGTTTTTCACAACCGGAGTTTGTCAGTCACCTGGTCGCCTTCCTGGTAGGAATTGTCCTGTTGATCATTGTCATCCTTCTGGTTGGCTTTGGCTGGCAATTTTCTTACGCTCTTCATGGGCTGGTGATTGGCATATTTGTTTTCTTTGTGATATCCACCATTTCCATGTCTCTTCCCGGGATCATGGGCAGGAGCGGGGCGAAATTCGAGCTATGGCAGACATCGCCCATCATTTCAAATGCAGATGCCATAATATCCCCTGTTGCGGAGATATCCGATCGGGCAATGGGTGAGCAAACTGAGGTCGACATAGCGTTGATTGGTTCTGAACAACAGTCACTTCTTTGGGCATTGCGAAATTTCGTTGATCTTAAAAATTATGCCACTTTACCACAGGCATTACAGCCTTCTGTGATAATCTCCTCCGACGATCTTGCCGGGGAGGTTTCTGCGAGTTATCGTGGCACAGAAACATCTGTTCTCGCCGAACCTGCATGGAACTCTATGGACTATTCAGATGTGTTGAATTGGATGATCACCCGGAAAGCGCCAATTCAGGCGAAAAATTTGATTTTATGGATCAGGTCTGATCTATTTAAAAATTAATGAGCACACTTTAAAAGGAAATAATTCATGCCACAACCCAACATAATTGCCATAGATGGTCCAGCTGCTTCAGGGAAAACTACGATCGGGGTGATTTTAGCCAGGGATTTGGGATACATCTGTCTTGATACGGGCATCATGTACCGCGCCGTCACCCAGGCTGCCCTTGACCGTGAGATTCCCATCGAAGACGAAAGTGCAGTAACGGCTTTAGCTGAGACTATTCGCATCGACGTACTTCCACCGTCGGTTCAAGACACCAGGGCATTTGATGTTGTGGTGGATGGCAAGGATGTTACCTGGCAGATCAGGTCGCCCGAGGTGAACAAGTATGTCTCGCCTGTCAGTGCTTACAAAGGGGTACGGGCTGCCATGACCCTCCAGCAGCGCAGGATTGGCCAGAATGGTAAAATTGTCATGTTGGGGCGTGATATCGGGTCGGTTGTGTTGCCTGATGCGGATCTGAAGATTTACCTGGATGCGTCTGTTGAGGAACGGGCAAGGCGGCGCTATAAAGAGTTGTGTGAAAGGGGCATGCCGGTCAGTTTTGAAGAGATCCTCGAATCATTGAAAATTCGTGACCTGATTGATTCGACCAGAGCTTTCGCGCCATTGACGATCCCGGAAAATGCCCACGTGATAGATACCGATGATTTATCCATAGATGAAGTAGTTCAAAAGATCAAGGAGATTATGGACCATGTGTGATACATTCGTAGCTTTGCCGTCTGCAACTCAGAACGGTTCCCTGATTTTTGGAAAGAACAGTGATCGCGAAGCAAATGAAGCCAGTGAACTTGTCATTATTCCCCATGCCTGTCATTCTGAGGATGAAGTTGTAAAGTGTACCTATATCGAAATTCCCCAGGTCCCCGAGACCTACACGGTTCTTTTGGCTAAGCCGTATTGGATCTGGGGGGCAGAGATGGGGGCAAATGAATGTAATGTGGTGATCGGTAACGAGGCGATCTTCTCAAAAGTGCCTGCAGGCAAAAAACCTGGTTTGATCGGGATGGATTTTTTGCGTCTTGCGCTCGAAAGAGCGGACTCTGCATTAAAGGCGTTGCAGGTTATCACGGAACTGCTCGAAAAGTATGGGCAGAGTGGTAATTGTGGTCATACCCATGCCATGTATTATCACAATAGCTACCTGATCGCTGATGAAAAAGAAGCCTGGGTGCTTGAAACAGTGGACAAACATTGGGCTGCTGAGAAAGTTAAAGATGTACGCAGCATCTCCAATGGCTTGACCATTGAAGACAAATGGGATCTCTGTTCCGGGAACCTGGTTCAATTTGCGATCGATCAACGTTGGTGTAAAAGCCAGTCCGATTTCAATTTTCGAACCTGTTACTCGGATCTTCTTTTCACGAAATTCTCTGACTCAATGTCCCGCGTGTGCCGGACCCGGGAGTTCCTGAATATTCATAACGGGGATATGAGTGTCCGGAATGCCATGTCTTTATTGCGTGATCATGGTGAGACTGCATCTCAAAAATATGCACCCGATAGGGGAATCACCGGGGCGGAGGTTTGTATGCATGCCAGTGCCGGACCTATTCGGGGTAGCCAGACAACAGGATCAATGGTTACGGAGATAAACAATGGCCATGCCATCCACTGGCTAACGGGCACTTCAGCTCCGTGCACCAGCATCTTCAAACCAGTCTGGATCGATGCGGGTCTACCACTTATGTCCAAACCCGGTTCCCAACCAGGCGATGAATTACCTGACGCAGGTGTGGAGTTGATCTCCCCGGTGGGCAGGTACGATCCACGAACATTATGGTGGCATCATGAGGATCTGCACCGCGAAACATTGCGCGATTACTCTCAATTCATCAATGTCTATCGATCTGATAGAGATGCTTTGGAGGAAGAATTCTTGGCCACCATTGCCCAAAAGGGATTCATTACCCGCAAACTCAAATTGGATTTCAGTCAGGTCTGTTTTGATCGCTCCTGGGATCAGGAGACTGTTTGGTTGGAGCGCATCAGGGGTTTAAAACCCAAGAATTGGCGGGGATTGATGCACAAGGCAGCCTGGAAGGGCTTTGATCGGGTATCAGGTCGAAAAGTTTTGCCTGGGTGATTGATTACTCCTCAAGCCGATTTACCCGGATGCTATAATTGATCCTGGGACGGTCAGGAAAAAAACATGACGATATCACCTGAAAATCAGTTCTACATAATCACTGGTTTTGGATTATCCGAGTGGGTCATCTGGATATCGTTATTTGCCATTCAATTGGTTGTTTCCCTTCTTTTAAGTAAGATCGCCAGAAGACCTGCCCGCCATAACTTGATATGGTTGGCGATATTAAGCCCCCTTATGCTTGCTGCTTCAATTTTTGGGGGATTTGACCTTGATTCAAGGCAATTTGTCAGTGTGTTTGGATCCGCAACGGTGGATCCCGGGACAGTAATGTTATTCATTGCTGTTCCGTGGATGTTGGCTTCGCTCTTGGTAAATACCTTGCCTGCCTTTGGTATATCATTAGCTTCAGGCTTCTTGTTCGGGATTTTCATCAGTCACAATATCTTTTCTCCTCTGGAGTTCGGTTTCTATTTCCTGGTATTTAGCGCATTGAGCAAGCACAATCTGTCGATCAATCGGGATGATAAAAAGGAGATTTTGGTCAAAGCGGTTTTATCCTTGATCATTATCCTTCCCCTGTCTTTCCTTATATTTGTGCTATCCCTGCCAGGTGAGAGCAGTGCAAGGCTTGTCACTGCCTTGTCAGGGTTTTTTTCACACATAATTCCCCTATCGATCAGTATATTTATCGCCGGGGTTATCATTCAACTTTTATTTTTGTTATTGCAAAAACATTTGACAATAATTAAGGCCGATGTTCGCTCTTTATCTTTCGGTTCCCGTCGCTGGTTATATGCAGCATCTTGCTTGGGCTTCATTTTTCTGTTGGTGATATCCACATGGGTGTTCCTGTTTGACCAGGTTGTCTCTCCCAGGTCAATTGTTGTGCTGGCAATTGTTACTGCAATTTCTGTCACAATGGCCATATTATTCTGGTCTTATGGCATTCGCGTCAACCAGCAGGTGAAGACTGCCCTGGATGAGATCCAGAAGATCCGTAATGGTGATCTCCTCAATGCTTTTGTAGAACCTGCGGCGAGGAAAAAGCGCTCCGAACTGGAAAAGAACATTCAGTTGCTGAAAAGTGAGATCCATCTCAATAAGACGATCAGGGACCGCATAATCTCTTTGGATCCTGGTCTTAATGCAAAAATGGAGTTTGAGAATACTTTATCCAGTATTTTACGATCAGTTTATGATGAGAAAACATCTTCTGTAAGGATCATTCTATTTGAACGTGACCAGGACCAGGTAAATTTTGATCGGTTGACCAGGATGGGCTTGGGCGTCCAGAACAAGCTTTATGCATATCTTGATAAACTTCTCGTTGAAAAACTTGAAAATCAAAACCCATTGATCCTCAGTGATCTCAAGATCGACCAGGTCTTCAACCTAAAACAAGGGATGCCTTTCCCGGCATCTTTGATCGCAATGCGCATCGATAAAGATAATGCCTACCTTGGTGTCATTTGGGCTGGCTATGCAGAAGTCAGGTGGTTTGATGAGGAAGAAATCGGGCTGTTTACCCTTCTTTGCCAGAGAGCTGCAAACTTGTTATCTATAATTCAAACCACCAAAAGCTTGCGGTCGAATTCAGAAAAGCTCAAAAGAATTCTGGATGCGCTGCCGGAGCAAATTGTCACTCTGGACAAAGACGGGAATGTAAAATTTCAGAACACTTCCGCTGAGAATTCAAAGATCTTGGCACGGGATCCGCAAAAAGCTGCGTTAGATAGAGAGTTAATACAATTGGTCACGGACCTTGATGGCGAACCGATCAGCAAGTCCATCAGGCTTTCGACCAACCAGAGGATCCACGTCGATGCGGCGACCCTGGGAGATGACAGACAGGAATACGAGAGACTACTGGTTGTCCGTGACACTGAAGGCCCGAGTGGCCAGGAAACTGAACGTGAAATCGTCGCCACCGTCAGTCATGGTTTGAGATTGCCATTATCCAAAATGAAGGGCTATGTGTCCCTTTTGCAGAATATCGGCAGCCTTTCTGAGCAGCAGGAGTCTTACATCAACCGCTTGCATGCTGAAATGGAAGGCATGCAGAAGTTGATTGATAACATTCTTAACATGGAAAGGCTCGATTCTCAAGAACCGATAAGGCCTTCGCGCTTCTTGCTTTCTGATTTTTGCAGGGAAATTGAAAAGAATATTGAATTGCAGGCTAACAGAAAGCGGATCAAGTTCAACCTTCAAAATTCCTGTTCCCAGGACCAGGAAATTGAGGCTGAGCAGCCCTTGCTGCAGCAGGCGATCATAAATATGCTGGACAATGCCATCAAATTCTCTCCGATGAACACGATGGTCAGCCTGGAGGTTAAAAGATCTGGCGACCTGGTCCAGTTTATTACGCTCGATCAGGGGCAGGGTATTGCTCCTTTGGATGTTGCACGGGTTTTTGACAGGTATTTTCATGTCAAGGCCTCTTTCGACGGACAATCCAGGGGGATTGGCCTGGGGTTGGCAATTGTCAAATCTATTGCAGAAAAGCATTCCGGTCGGGTTTGGGTTACCAGTCAGTTGGGAAAGGGCAGCACTTTTTACTTCGAGATCCCTGTGAGACAGAGGAATTTGCTCTCAGAGTGAACAGCCAACTAAAAAAGTAAACCAACAA
>CAYSZB010000010.1:0-41036 GCA_964435475.1 uncultured Anaerolineaceae bacterium
AACTTCGATAACTTCATGACGTGTTCATATCCTTTCAATCTTGACGGTCGATGAGCCAAATCAGCCAGTCCACCTGTGAGCGGATGACCAGGCGACGATAGGCCAGGAATTCGGCATTAAAACCTTCACCGGCAGCGGGGGAAGCAGATTTGTCTTCAATTTCCGCCTGCCAGCGCTGACATTCCGCCAGCTGGCTATGGAGGAGGTCAGACAGCATTTTATTTTCGGATCGCTGACGAAGAAAAAAGAGTTTTAAAAGGAAAACCGGGCGCAGATCGCGCGGATGGGTCACAACCGTGTTCAACCAGCGGTCAAAGAGTGCGCCACCCTGTGGTGTGATCGAGAACTGAACCCGCGCGGGGTGGGCATCGCCTGGCTGCAGGGCACCTGTGATCAGACCATCCCGTTCAAGTTTGTTCAGCTGGGCATAAAGGTTCGACATCCTGACGCGCCAGATCATGCCAACGTCACCAGCGTCATTGATGCGCTTGAATAATTCATAACCATGGGTCGGCTTTTGATCCAGCAAGCCCAACAGCATGTATTCAGAGGTCAGGAGGTCAGAACTTTTCTTCTTCATGATAATACTCAATCATTGAGTATATCATGGAAGGAACCGGCAAGATATAAAATCAAACAAATCCTACTTTGAGCTGTCAAATTGATGGCGAAAAACCCTTCAGCAAGGTGGGTCAGGTATAATTACTCAACTTTACGACTAAAAGGCGGAAAAAATGACCGATAAATTTCAGTATGTTATTGACCAGATGAGCCTGGAAGAAAAAGCCAGCCTGTGCTCAGGGCAGGATGCCTGGCATACCAAGGGTGTCGAACACCTGGGCGTACCGGCGATCATGATGACCGATGGCCCGCATGGTTTGCGCAAGGAAGCAGGAAATTCTGGCGAGCCGGGGATGCAACCAAGCGTGCCAGCCACCTGTTTTCCACCGGCAGTGCTGACCTCCTGCTCATTTGACCGGGACCTGATGCATGAGATCGGGGTGGCGATCGGCGAGGAATGCAAGCAGGAAAGGGTTTCAGTTATCCTTGGCCCGGGGGTCAACATCAAGAGATCGCCGCTGTGCGGACGCAACTTTGAATACTTCTCAGAAGACCCCCTGGTGGCAGGCGAGATCTCTGCAGCCCTGGTTGAAGGCATTCAAAGCCAGGGCATTGGCACCTGCATGAAGCACTATGCCTGCAATAACCAGGAAACCTCACGCATGATCAACGATTCGATCGTGGATGAACGCGCCCTGCGGGAGATCTACCTGCCCGCTTTCGAGATCGGGATCAAGAAAGCCAAACCCTGGACTTTAATGTGCGCTTACAACAAGATCAATGGCACCTATGCCTGTGAACACCAGGAACTGATGACCGATATCCCACGCGATGAGTGGGGGTTTGATGGTGCGATCATGACCGACTGGGGGGCGATGGATGAGCGTGTATGGTCGATCAAGAGTGGATTGGACCTGGAAATGCCCTATGCCGGCCCGCAAAACGACCAGCTGATCGTCGAAGCAGTAAAATCCGGCAAACTGGACATGGCAACCCTGGACCGCACAGTGCGGCGCATGCTGGAATTGGTAGAGAAAGGCAAAGTCAACCTGGTTGATAATTTCAAATACGATATTGAGAAGCACGATGCAGTGGCAAGAAAAGCAGCCTGCGAATCAGCGGTGCTGCTCAAGAATGACGGCATTTTACCGCTCAAACAAAACGTCAGCATGGCAGTGGTCGGTGAATTTGCGCAAAAACCACGCTACCAGGGCGCCGGCAGCAGCCGCATCAATCCCCATAAGATCACATCGGCGATCAATGAACTGGATGCCAACGGGATTGCCTACACCTACAGCCGCGGGTATGACCTCAAAGGCAAAGAAGACGCCGAAAATCTGATCGCACAGGCTGTTGAGACCGCCAAAGGCAAAGATGTTGTTTTGATCTTTGCCGGACTGCCGGATGCATATGAGTCAGAAGGCTTTGACCGCACCAACATTGACATGCCCAGGGAACACAACGCGCTGATCGAACGCGTGGCAGAACAGAACCCCAACGTGGTCGTGGTGCTGCATGAAGGCAGCGCTGTAAGTATGCCCTGGCTGGACAAGGTGCGCGGCGTGTTGTATATGGGACTGGGCGGGCAGTGCGTTGGTGCCGCCGCCGTGGACCTGTTATTTGGCAAGGTTAACCCATCAGGCAAACTGACCGAAACCTACCCACTAAAACTTTCGGACGCCCCGTCAAGCAAGCAGTTCGGGCAGCGGCTGGTCACACAGTACCGGGAAAGCATTTTTGTGGGCTACCGCTACTATGACAAGGCTAACAAAGCAGTACTTTTCCCCTTTGGTCACGGCCTTTCCTATACGCAGTTTGCTTACAGTGACCTGCAAATCTCACAGAGCCAAATCAGCGACCAGGACACTCTAACAGTCAAGGTGAAGGTCAGGAATGTCGGAGAGCGTTTTGGAAAAGAGATCGTCCAGTTGTATGTGGCACCACCCGAATCAGCCATATTCAAGCCACAAAAGGAACTGCGCCATTTTGCAAAGGTGGCTTTGGAACCCGGCGAGGAAAAGGAAGTGTCCTTTGTTTTGGGGATGCGGGCATTTGCATACTGGAACGTACTGATCCATGACTGGCACGTAGAAAGCGGTACGTACGAAGTACTGGTGGGCAGTTCCAGTGCTGACATCCGCCTTAAAGCCATGGTCAATATCACCTCCACGGCAGGAGACATGCCAGTGCCTTCTTACCGCGAGAAAGCGCCGGTCTATTATGCAATGCCACAGGGAAACCTGGATGTGCCTCTTGAGCAATTCGAGGAAGTATATGGGAATAAGATAAATATTCCACGTGAGGGTGATAAAGCGCCCTTGACAATGAACTCGACCATTTATGATGCCCGTCATACCAAAGTCGGAAGATGGTTGATGGCAAGCACCAAGAAGAACTTGCAAAAAATGGTGGGGGGAGAAGTTGATGATGGTAATATGCGTATGATGGAAGCCGTATTGATTGACTTACCATTCCGATCTTTTGGGATGATGGGAATGCCCCCAAAAATTATCGAAGGCCTGGTGTTGATTATGAATAAAAAGATCTTCAAAGGACTGGGCTTTGTCATTAAAGGGATCACAGCCCAAAAGAAAGCCCGCAAGTGATCCGTTGATCAATTAGAACAGCCTGGCTCTGAAGTTTAGAACCAGGCTGATTTGTTTAATGGTTTAGGATGTTTATTTAGAGATCACTTGACGATCATGCCGGTTTCCAGGGTCCATACTTCCTGGCGGCTGACAAATTCAGTTTCGAACATGGCAAGGTCAGCAGATGTCAACAGCGACTGTTCTACCTCCTCCACCACTTTCAGGAGGTCACTGCGGCGCTGGGGATCAAGTTCGGATAGGATCTCATCGAGCAGGAGGACAGGCCACTCGCCGGTCTTGCTGCGCATCCACTGGACCTCGGCCATTTTCATCGAGAGGACGGCTGTGCGGCCCTGGCCCCGTGAGCCGAAATCGCCGAGGTCGAGCTTGTTGCTGATGAACCGCAGTTCATCGCGGTGCGGTCCGAGGGTGGTTGCGCCGCGCTGGATATCGCCGCGGTGGGCAGCGTGCAGGGCGGCAAGATAACCGGACTGCAGGTCGGGCAATGAGATGGCGCTGCGGTCCAGGTCGACCTCGACCGGCAAGGCAAGCTGCCCGCGGGGGGCGGGAATGGGCTCGTAAGCCGGCTGGTATGAGAGACGCAACACTTCCTGGTTATCGGTGAGGCGTTGGTGAAAACGGCGTGCCAGGTCTGCCAGCTCGTTGATCGCCTGGATGCGCACGTGCATGACAAAGGCAGCGTGTTTGGCCAACATTTCATCCCACACGTCAAGTTGCGACGAGTCGCCACCCTGTTCACCAAGCGTTTTTAACAAGGCATTGCGCCTGGTCAGGACCTTACCCAACTCGGTTAGGTGGTGGGCATAGTGCGGGACAACCTGGCTGATCAACTCGTCCAGGTATTGGCGGCGGTCGGCTGGTGCACCTTCGATCACACGGGTCATCTGGGGCGTGAAAAGCACGGCATTGAACTGCCCCAGGGTATCGGAAGGACGTTTTTTGACCCCATCCAAAAGGATCTGCTTGCTGAAACGCGGCTGCAAGCCCCCACCCTCCTGGATCAGGCGCACCTCGAGGGAGTGAGTGCGCTGGCTGGTCTGGAACTCAGCGACAATACGCGCCACTGCCAGCGGGTCGCCGTTTAGACCGAGGTTTATCAACTGCCGGTCATTGATCGTATGAAAAGAGGAAAAGGTAGCCAGGTAGTAAATGGCTTCAAGGATACTGGTCTTACCCTGGGCATTCCTGCCTACCAGCAAAACAAGCCGCCTGGGTAAATCCAGGTCCAGGCGGGAAAGGGCACGAAAATTGGTCAGCGAGAGGCGTTTTAAGAACATTAATCGCGGATCAGGGCTTGCTCCTCTTCTGTGGGTCTGAAAACGCGCGTGGCATGATCAATGTAGAGGACGCCATTGAGATGATCGATCTCATGCTGGAAAATGCGGGCAAGCCACCCTTTGGGGGAAAGTTTGAAGGGCTGCCCATGGCGATTGAGGGCTTTGACAACGATGCTCTGATGCCGTTCGACCTCGCCAGCCAGGTCCGGAACCGAGAGACAGGCTTCAAGGTCTGTAACCAATTCTTCGGAGCGCTTGACGATCTCCGGGTTGACTAGTACATAAAGCTTTTTGGGCGCTTCTTCATCGTCTTCACTGCCAAACTCGATCACCACCAGCTGGAGGGATTCACCCACCTGGGGGGCTGCCAGGCCAACACCCGGCGCTTCGCGCATAGTTTCGATCATATCATCCACCAGCTGCTGGAATTCCTGGTCGAAGGATTTAACCTCTTTGGCCTTGATCCGCAGCACCGGGTGGGGGAATTTTTTAATATCCAAGATTGTCATAATATCACCGCACACATTTTACCATCATACAAAGCGGATTAATCCCGGGGTGAAAGCTTATGCGTCTGATCACCAGTTTCGGGTTGGTCGTGAGGAGCTTCCAATGGTCGGTCAACCTGGTCATGGTAGATCTTGAACCACTCAGACACCCGCTCCCGCTCGCCGGCAATTGCAATGCGGCGTTTTTCCTCCTGGTGTTTGCCCATGCGCGAAAAAATGTCCTGCTGCACATCGGAGGGGTGAAAAACATAGTCAAAGGTCAACTGGGTGTTGCCTACAGTGATCTTCACTGTGCCAAAGTTAAAAATGATGGCAAATATCCCTTTGCGTTCGAATTCAATGCTCAGGATGCTTTCAAGAGGGGCAGACCGGCGGTTTTCTTTGCCCAGTGGCTTGCGCTCGATATCGATCACCTGGTCCTCGGTAAGTTGATAAATGTCATTGCGCCAGTCAATGAAGTTATAGAAAAACCACAGAAAGACCCCTGCAAGGAAAAGCATGGTGAAAACCAGCAAGGGAACCTTGTTGGTGAGTTTGATGGCATTGGTCAACACAGCACTGCCCAGGATCACCCCACCCAACAACAGGATGAGCGGCAACCAGGTATGCTTGACCAGGACCAGCCAATGCTTGCGGTAGGTGATCACGCCACCATTTTCAAAACGCAACTTGAGGAAGTCAGCAAAGAGCCATTCCCAGAAGGTCGCCTCACGGGCTTGTTGAACAGGTTGAGTGGCACCCAGCTGCACGGGTTCGGTTGGCAATTGAGTCAGATCCGCATCATCATTCAACTTGCGGATCAGTGCTTTGCGCATTTCTTCGCCTTCATCAGAAAGTTCGCTCTTCTTATGGATCTGCCAGTATGCTTCAACCATGGCGGCAATTTGTGGAGCGTAGGCGATCCTTTTAAAGCTGATCGGACCGATAAACGTTCTTACCGTGACATCACCATAGCCAAGGATGTTGCCCAGGCGGGTCTTGCTCGTCCCGACAGACATTATGGTGCTGAGGGGCGCTTCCTGGCGGCTGTCATAGATGCCAGCCACTTTTTCAACCCAGACCATGCGTTTGTTGGTCAGGATGTAATAATCATTCGACCAGTTGAAGATGTTCCATGCCAGCCAGGCAAGGCTGAACGCAAAACCTCCGCCCATCAGGACCAGGCTGGCAGTTGAAGCCGCAGGCCAGGCGTTGGAGACCAGGACAGCCAACAACATGACGGCGATGAAGAAAAGGATCGGCAGTGATATTGCTCCAAGCAGCAGGGCGGGGTGTTTGCGTGAGATCACATGAATGACCTCATCCTCACCCAGCCAGGAGAAGGTCATTTTCTGACTGAGGGAGCGACTTTCAGCTAAAACACTCATGTTGTCCCTGACCTGGGGGTATTTTTCAAGAAACTTTGGGATATGACGATTGGCAATGAAAAGAATGGTTGAAGGTCGTTTGGTGACAACGCTGGACTGGCGGTTTGGCAGGTAAAAAAGGGCTTCCTCCCCGGCAAAATCGCCGGATTCCAGGAGCAGTCTTTCTTCAAGCCCGCCAGGTTTCTCATCGACCAGGGCAGCCTCGCCATCAAAGATCAGGAAGAAGCCTTCGGTTGGTTCACCCTTTTTGCACAGGTATTCACCACTAAGAGCATCAAACTCATTAAACAGAGCAGCGATCCCGGTCAAACCAGCCTCATCCACGCCAGTGAAGATGGTGGTTGAACGCAGGAATTGGATTCGGGCTCGCAGTTGCTCTTCCATGGTTATAGTATAAGCGAAGTTTTAACCGAAATAAAGGATTATTTTCGTCGCCCTCCTTATACAAATTATCGACAGGAGCCATGAGAGGTTTGGCTTGTGTTAAAATTTAGTTAATCAATAATATTAAATGGATACCAACAGGATTTGCCACAATTGCCAGAAAAAGAACCCGGGGGATGCGCAGTTCTGCATGCACTGTGGAACGAATCTTGGTGATCCTGTCGGTTTTTTTCTTGCAGAAAAAGAGTTAAAATCCACGCCGTCCAGGAGCGAACTATCTACATTACTTGACCTGACTGAAACCCTCCAGGCTGGGCTGGGAGGAGTGGTGGTGATCACAGGCGACGCCAGGATAGGCAAGAGTCAGCTGGTCAGGGCATGGCAGAAAAAAATGGCTGATCTCCATGGCAGCAAGCCTCTCAGGTGGGTGATTGTGAAGCCTGGAATAGTCAGTGATGAAAGTCAATTTGCCTACCATGGGTTGATCAGGCAATCATTTTTTGAAAGCGGTTTTCCTCTCACCACTGAAGAGACTGATCCACAAGGGGATGACCCGATTTCTTTAGCGGCAGAGATACAGGCTATAACCGGGAGTATGCCTTTGATCCTGGTCCTGGAGGACATCCAAACGCTCGGCAGGTCTTCCATTCCAACCATTGAATCACTGGTAAGTTTAACTTACCTGGCGCCTTTCATGCTGGTGCTGGTCAGCCGATATGAGCGGACATCACCGGGATGGCAGGTGATCAAGAAGGTGAGTGATCACAGTGACCCGCATGTGGTGCACATCAACCTGGATGCTATGAACCGGCAACAGACCAGCCGCCTGATCATGGAATACCTGGACTGCATCAGCGAACCGGCCAACCTGGTTGACGAGGTTTATCGATTGGCTAATGGCAACCCGGGCTATACATTGGATATCATCAAAGCCATTGTTGACCAGGGCATCATTAAGCGTTCCGGTAAGCGCTGGCAAATACCCAGGAATTTATCCGGGATTCCCATCCCAGGTGAAATCAGAGATGACTTTCATCTCATTCTCAACCAATTGCCAGGCACCAGCAGAGTAACCCTGGAAGTTGCGTCAGTGATAGGGCTGACATTTCAACGCACACTGATCGATCATATTATCAAGAAAATTGACCCGGAGGTCCCGGTTAATCAACTGATCGCCCTTCTTGAAACGAATAACCTTTTCAAGCGCGAACAGGTCAAACCTGAGATCATCTATGCCTTCAGGCAACCGATCCTCCAGGCGATCATATACGAGGACATTGAACCCGCAAGGCGCAAGCAGTTACACTTCATAACAGCAGAGGCTATCCAGGCACTCTACCCCGAGGAAATCAACAAACAGGCCACAATACTGGCTTATCATCATATACAGGCTGGTAACAAAGGTTCAGCAGGCAAGTTCTTCAGCCTGGCAGCAAACCAGGCTTTGGATGAGGAAAGGGACCAGGAAGCAGAAGAACTCTTCGGCCGGGCAATTGCCTTCACGAAAAACAGGCGCGATAAGGCTGAGTTATACCTTGGCCTGGGAAAAACCCTCGCCCACCAGAGACAGCATACAGACGCCATTCAAACGTGGGAAAAAGCAGCAAAAACCTTCATCGCGTTGCATGATCATCCCATGATCGCCAAAACCTATGCCCTGATGGCGCGCTCAGCCTGGGGAAACAGTGATCTTCAAAAATGCCTGGAAATTGCGCTGGCAGGATGGGAATTAGTTAAAGAAGAACCAGCGACTTCCGAACATGCAGCCCTGGTCCACGAGATCGGGCGGGCATATTTCTTTATCAATGACATGGAAAACGCGCAGGCATACTGTGAGCAAGCCCTGCGGATGACCAGGGAGCTGAAGGCCTTTGATGTGCAGGCAGAAGTGCTGGCAACAATGGGGGTTTTGCCCACCCTTCCGCCCAAAAAAGCAGTCGCTGCACTGCAGGCATCCATCCGCCTGGCAGAGCAGTATGGGTTACCATCCACCGCCTTCCGAGCTTATATCAACCTTTCATCCATATTAGAAGATATCGGTGAGGTCCGTTTGGCTCGTGACCAGAGGATCAAGGCGTTGCAGTTCAGTCGCAGTGTCTTCTTTGCATCCGACGAGCAGGATGTCTATGCCAGCATTATCTATGCCGATATCTGGTTGGGTGAATTTGACACTGCCCGTGATCACCTAAAGAAACTGCGCCTGTTTGAAAGGCAAGGCTATGAAAAGGAACATGGAAACCTATCCATCGTGATGCTTGAGGGTCAGCTTGAACGCCACCTGGGGAACATCTCAAGAGCCATTGAACTTTTCTCCGAAATGATCACTGAAGCCGGAAAAAGTAATGTGGTGGAGTTGGTGCAACAGGGCAATTATTACCTCGCAGAAATTTTCCTTGAATCGATCTTCATGGCCGAGGGAGTCATCTCAGCCGATAAAGTTGGTATGGCAGAGGGTTTCATCAAAAGAGCTGATGAAGTCGGAGATGTCCTGCAGGCTGGTTTCTTTGCAGTCAGCCAAAGTATAGTGATCAAAGCCTTGCAGGGAAAACCGGCAGAGGCTGAGAAACTGCTCCAAACGCTCAAGGCAGGCAATTTCGCGCCGAAAGCTTATGCGAAAGCGATCACCCTGCTGACCGAAGCCCGGATGGCAGGTGCGAGCCAGGACTTCAAAAATTCATTATTAAAATATGCCAAATGCCTGCCATTTTTTGAAAAGATCGAAGCACGCTGGTGGGTCAGCCATATCAAATTGGAAATGGCGATCCTTCAGATCCTTATTAATGAACCGGAAAGCAATGAGACAGCCCAAAACCTTTTGAGAGAATGCCTGGTAGAGTTCAAAGACATGAGATGTGAATACTACCCTGATGTGATCATTGACAAACTGCGTATCGTGCGTCAACAAGCCCAACAACAGGCTGTGACCAGTCGATTAAATAAGCGCGAATTGGACCAGGCAGGGAGAGTTCAAACCAGTTTTATCCCCTCCAACCTGCCAGACCTGCCTGGATGGCAGATTTCCGCCACAATTGAACCTGCAAGGGAAACCTCAGGGGACTTTTTTGATTTTATAAAGCTTACCAGCGGACGTTTTGGCATTGTGATCGCCGATGTGGGAGATAAAGGTGCCGGCGCGGCATTGTACATGGCTATGTGCAGGACCCTGTTCCGAAGCTATGCGCCAAACTACCCGGATGACCCCGCCAGGGTATTGCATGATGTGAATGAAAGGATCATGTCTGACACGCAGAATGGTATCTTTTTGACAGCAGTTTATGCCATCCTTGACCCAATACATTCAACCCTAATCTATGCGAATGCCGGTCACAACCCTCCCTGCTACCTGAATTTTGATCACAAAACAGGTATGCGCTCCCTGCTGCCAACGGGTCCCTTGATTGGTATCTTTTCTGACAGCGCCTGGATCAACCAGAAATTAAAGCTTACACCTGGTGAGACCCTGGTGCTTTACACCGATGGTATTACAGAAGCACAAAACCTGGCAGAAGATCTTTACGGTGACAGCAGACTATGCAGCCTACTCCAGACAATTCCACCAACAGATGCCCCCGTGATCATGGGAAGGATCCTTGACGACGTGCACAGCTTTGTAGACAGCGCCCCCATCCAGGACGATATCACAATGATCATTCTTAAAAAAGCAGAAAGTAATCAGTAATCTTTAGCTTGCGGGTAATTATCTAAATAAAGAAAACGGGCTACCTTTTAGATAGCCCGTTTTGATTCAGTGCTTAAATTTCAACTTACAACAGATTGTTCTTCTTTCTTTCGGAAGACGATCTCGCCATTCTCCAGGTCTGCCAGAACGGTCTCACCCTCCTTGTATTGACCTGATAGCAGTGCCAAAGAAAGAGGACTTTCGACATGCTTCTGCAATGCACGTTTAAGAGGTCTGGCACCAAACAGGGGGTCAAAACCGGTTTCAGCCAGCCATTTCTGTGCCTCAGGGGTCAATTCTATCTTGATGCCATGATCCTTCAGGCGCTCGTCGATCTCCTTCATCTGGAGGGTCACAATATCCATCATCTGCTCGATACTCAGCGGTGAGAAAATGATCACCTCATCGATGCGGTTGAGGAACTCAGGTCTGAAGGTGCTCTTCAAAGCCTTCTCGATCTTTTCATGTGATTCTTTATCCTTATCATCACCAGCGCCGAGGAAACCAAGCGTTCCACCGCGGCTGACAAACTCCGTTCCCAGGTTGCTGGTCATGATCAAAACTGTATTGCGGAAGTCAACCACCCGACCCTGCCCATCGGTCAGGCGACCATCATCCAGGATCTGCAGGAGGGCATTCCAAACCTCAGGGTGGGCTTTTTCAACTTCATCGAATAAAACCACCCGGTAAGGTCGCCGGCGAACCGCTTCGGTAAGCTGCCCACCCTCTTCGTATCCAATATATCCAGGAGGAGCTCCAAAGAGACGCGAGACAGTGTGTTGTTCGCGGTATTCGCTCATGTCGATCCTGACCAGGGCATCTTCATCATCAAAAAGGAATTCAGCCAATGCCTTGGCCAACTCAGTCTTACCAACGCCAGATGGGCCAATAAAGATAAAGGAGCCATTGGGTCTGCGGGGATCTTTCATGCCTGCGCGTGAACGCCTTATGGCATCAGCAATGGCAGAAATAGCTTCTTCCTGGCCAACAATGCGTTCATGCAGGCGGGCTTCCATCTGTAACAAACGCTCTGCTTCGCTTTCCATCATCTGGGTTACCGGGATGCCGGTCCACTGGTGAATGACCTGGGCAATGTCATTGACATCAACCACCTCATCCAGCTTATGTTCCTGCTCCCATTTATCACGTTCAGCCTGGAAGGTCTGCTCAATGCGCAACCTTTCCGCTTTCATTTTGACTGCCCGTTCATAATCACGCTCAAGGCCTGCCTGCTCTTCTTCGGCTGCAAGGCGATCCATCTCCCGTTTCATTTCCTTTAGATTGTCAGGCAGGGAATAAAGAGCCACCCGCAACTTTGCCGCAGCTTCATCGATCAGGTCAATCGCTTTGTCAGGCAGTTTTCGGTCAGACACATATCGTGAGGAGAGCTTAACCGCAGCCACCAGGGCTGCATCAGAGAAAGTTACCTTATGATGGGCTTCGTAGCGATCGCGCAAACCTCGCAGCATCTCGATCGTATCTTCCACGTTCGGTTCTTCAACATAGATCGGAGCAAAGCGCCGTTCCAGGGCAGCATCCTTCTCGATGTGTTTGTGATACTCATCGAGTGTGGTTGCCCCAACACATTGCAGTTCCCCTCTTGCCAGGGCAGGTTTCAACATATTGGAAGCGTCCATGGCACCCTGGGCAGCACCCGCGCCTACAACAGTATGCAGTTCATCAATAAAGAGGATGATTTCGCCTTCAGAACGCTGGATCTCCTCGATACAGGCTTTCAAACGCTCCTCAAACTCACCCCTGAAACGTGAACCGGCGATCATACTGCCAAGGTCCAGGGCTATCACTTTTTTTCCCATCAGGATCTCAGGCACATCATTCTTGGCAATCTTTTGAGAAAGACCTTCAACTATGGCTGTCTTTCCAACGCCAGCCTCACCAATTAATACCGGGTTATTTTTCGTTCGCCGGCAAAGGATCTGGATCAGTCGTAATATTTCAGTATCCCGCCCGATAACCGGGTCAAGTTTGCCTTCCTTTGCCATCACAGAAAGGTCGCGGGAATATTTCTCAAGTGTTTTATAGCGTGTTTCAGCCTTGGCATCATGCACTTTCTGACCACCACGCAATTCGGTTATCGCATCCAAGAGCCTTTGACGATTCAAACCCAGCTCTTCCAACAGCCGTGCCAACTGGGTGTTCTTTTCACCCAGGATGGCCAGAAAGATGTGCTCTGTAGAGATATACTCATCGCTTAATCGGTTGGCTTCATCGTTTGAACGATCGATCACCATTTTCACCCGCGGGGTGATAAAGACCTGCCCTGATCCACCACCAAAAATGTTTGCTTTGGGCGTGGTGCGTAAGATCCGATCGAGGCGGTCCGCCAGGGTGGTCGGGTCCACTTTTAAAATTTCCAGCAACTGGGATACTGCGCCTTCAGGCTGTTCGATCATTGCCAACAGGATATGTTCAGTGTCAACCTGGTTATGTCCATAGCGCTGGATGATCTCAGCTGCCCGGGTAGCTGCTTCTTGTGCACGTTCTGTAAATCGGTCAAATCGCATCATAGTATTTTTTCCTTAATTCTCTATCTTCCATTATGCATGGAAGATTATAACATTTTGATCTTCAAGCTTCTACAAAAATTATATATGTAAAGTGTAAAAATTATCTTAGAGAATGAGCATGGCATCCCCAAAGGAAAAGAAACGGTAATTTTCCTGTTTAGCCAACTCATAAAGCTCCAATATGCGTTCCCTTCCTGTAAAAGCACTCACCAACATGAGTAATGTCGATTTGGGGAGGTGGAAATTTGTGGTCATGGCATCCACAACTTTGAACTGGTAACCAGGCAGGATGTAAAGCCCTGTATCACCAGACCAGGGAAGGACATAACCTTTTCTGGAAGGGTCTGCAGAGGATTCGAGCGTGCGGACCGTGGTAGTTCCTACGGCAACGACCCTGCCACCCTGTTCCCTTGTAAGGTTGATCCTTTCAGCCACCTCACAAGTAAGTTCACACCATTCCTTGTGTATGACATGCTCTTCAGGATCAGTCTCAGTGACCGGGGCGAAAGTATCCAAACCGACATGCAAAGTCACTTCAGCAAAGGAAATACCCTGAGCCTCAAGATCCTGTATCAATTGAGGTGTAAAATGCAGACCCGCAGTGGGTGCAGCGGCTGAGCCTGGCGCGGCGGCGTAGACCGTCTGGTAACGAGCGGGATCCTGCAATTTTTCATGGATATACGGCGGGAGGGGAACATGCCCGACCCGGTCAAAAAATGTCTCGATCGGGTTTTCAAAACAGATGACACGCTGTGCCCCATCCAAAACAGCCGTAACATGCGCACCCGGGCCATTCTCAATTACCAATTGGCGTCCTGGTACGAGTCCTGACCCACCTACAAGGCATAACCATTTCAAATCATCAATTTTACGCAGCAGGAGGATCTCAACCCGCCCGCCTCCGGGCATTTTCCTGGCAAAAATTCGGGCGGGAATAACCCTGGTCTGGTTAATGACCAAAAGATCACCTTTTTGCAGAAATTCTCCCAATTGTTTAAATGTCCTGTGGCAGATATAGTTTAATGATCGGTCAAATACCAGCAGTTTTGAATTGTCACGGGGTTCTATGGGTTTTTGAGCGATATAGGATAAAGGCAGGTCGTAATTAAAATCCTCAGTGTTCATTCTTTTCCCGCCAAATCAGGATAATGTGATTGATAACGTTTCTGTTCAGCCTTGTTCGTCAAATAGCGTGGGTTGGGCGTGGGTGCCATTGTATTTGATGCCAAGGTGGTCATACGCCAGGGGTGTGGCGATCCTGCCCTGTGGAGTGCGCTCAAGAAAGCCCATCTGCATCAGGTAAGGCTCAACAACATCCATGATGGTATCCGTCTCCTCGCTGACCGAAGCTGCAATTGTGCTCAAGCCAACTGGACCGCCAGTAAACTTTTCAATTATGGTTAACAGAACCCGGCGATCCAGGTCATCCAGACCCATCATATCAACATGCATCATTTCAAGGCTGGCATAAGCGACATCGTTTGAGATGACGCCTCCTGCGCGTACCTGGGCATAATCCCTTACCCGGCGCAGCATCCTGAGGGCAATACGCGGCGTACCCCTAGACCGGCGGGCGATCTCATGGATGCCATCTTCGTCGTAAGGTATATTCAACAACCCTGCTCCCCTGCGGATGATGGACGAAAGGGCCTTTTCATCGTAGTACTCCAGGCGATGAACCGCGCCAAACCTCGATCGAAGCGGAGAGGTCAGCAAAGCCAGCCGGGTGGTCGCGCCAACCACGGTAAAACGCGGCAGCTTGAGACGGATCGATTTCGCAGCAGGTCCCTTGCCGATCACAATATCCAGGGCAAAGTCCTCCATTGCCGGGTAAAGCACCTCTTCCACTGCCCTGCCCAGCCGGTGGATCTCGTCAATAAACAGGATGTCACCCGCCCGCAGGTTGGTCAATATGGCAGCCAGGTCACCTGCCCGCTCAATCGCAGGACCCGAGGTGATCTTGATATTTACTCCCATTTCAAAAGCCAGGATGTGTGCCAGCGTGGTCTTGCCGAGACCCGGGGGACCATAAAACAGGACATGATCCAGTGGCTCCCCTCTCAACTTGGCTGCTTCAATGAAGACAGCCAGATTCTCCTTTACTTTATCCTGCCCGATCAGGGTTGCCAGTGAGTTGGGGCGCAGCGAGACATCCATTTTATCTTCGGGTTTCAAACCACGATCCAGGATGTTTTCATCCATTTTATCCGTCATGCCTGAAATTATACTCGCTCCAGGTCAGTAATATCAGCTTTTCCTGTCATAAGACAGATTCTTGGATACAATTAGGAAAAACAAAGGATACACACCGATGAAACTTGTAAACATTTCGCCTGAGCAATTAGCCGTACGGTCACATGACCTTTTTCATTTTCAGAACTTATTACTAACATGTGGTGATCACGAAAAAGGTCATTTCAACACAATGACCATCGCATGGGGTTCCATTGGCACGATGTGGTCCAAACCCTGTGTATGGGTGTTCGTTCGTCCATCCAGGTACACCTTCGAATTTATGAACACATACAGTGATTTTACAGTGACGGCTTTTCCCCGAAAATATCATGCTGCCCTGTCTTACCTAGGATCTCACTCCGGGAGGGATTCAAACAAGATCCTGGAAGCAGGTTTGACGCCCATCGCAGCAACACTGGTGGCATCTCCAGCTTTCACTGAAGCAGAGTTGATCATAGAATGCAAGAAGATCTATTTCCAGGACCTTGATCCCGAGAAATTCCTTGACCAGACAATTTTCAGGTCATACCCCAACCCGGATTATCACCGGATGTACATCGGTGAAATTGTCTCGATCCTGGGTGATGAGAAATTCTTACAGGAAAAAACTGAACAAGCTGATGAGTTATAATCTTAATAAATAATATTGAGGAAAATGGATATGGCTGAGAAGAAAATCAGGGTTCTAATTGCTAAACCAGGGTTGGATGGGCATGATCGGGGGGCCAAAGTCATTGCCAGGGCACTGCGGGATGCCGGCATGGAAGTGATCTACACAGGGTTACGCCAGACACCGGATATGATCGCAGAAGCTGCCCTGCACGAAGATGTCGATGCAGTCGGCCTTTCCATCCTCTCAGGGGCACATAATGCACTGGTTCCACAGGTCATCGAAAAACTGCGCAAGAACGGGCAGGGGGAAGTCATGGTGTTTCTTGGCGGGATCATCCCCGAACAGGACATCCAACCACTTCTGGATGCTGGAGTCAAGGCAATATACGGTCCAGGCACAAATACACAAGTAGTGTGCGAAGACATTAAAACTGCAATGGCAGAAAGATCTTGAGCAAAGCAAAGAGCAACCTTGTTGAAGAACTATTAAAGGGCAACAGGTTAGCGCTTGCCCGAACTCTGACCCAGGTTGAGAATTCCACGCCGGAAGGCATTTCTGCCCTTGAACAACTTTTCCCGCTGACAGGCAATGCCTACCTAATAGGCATTACAGGCTCACCAGGATCCGGCAAGAGCACACTGGTCAATTCCCTGGCAAACCACCTCAACCGCCACCCGATCAGTTACACAAGCCACAAAATTGCCATCATAGCTGTGGACCCGACCAGCCCTTACACAGGCGGTGCCATGCTGGGCGACCGCATCAGGATGCGGGACCTGGCTGGCAACCCGGACATCTTCATCCGTTCAATGGCTTCGCGGGGGGCTGTGGGTGGACTGGCACACACAACTGCGGCTGCCTGCCAGGTATTGGATGCGGCAGGCTATGGAACGATCATCATCGAGACTGTTGGTGCCGGTCAATCTGAAGTCGAGATCGCCGGACTGGCGCATACGGTGGTGGTAGTCGAATCCCCGGGAATGGGCGATGAGATCCAGGCGATTAAAGCCGGGATCCTGGAGATAGCCGACATACTGGTAGTTAACAAAGGCGATCATCCCGAGGCACAAAAGACGGTTAATGCCTTACGATCGATGCTTGAAATGGCACACGGCAATGGCATGCGCTTGCCATCCAGGGAACACCTGTTCGAAAGATATACTGCTGCCGGCGACTCCTCCGAGGCTCATTCGAACGAGCATTTGTGGTTACCCCAGGTCGTAACAACCGTCGCCACAGAAAATCTTGGGGTACAGGACCTGGTTGTGCAATTGAAGAAACACAACCTTTTCCTGCATGAGACACAGTTATGGGAAAAACGCGCCAAGAACACCATCCAGGTGGAACTCGAAATCCTGTTGCGAAATGCCCTGGCGCAAAAGTGGGCCAACAGCATGCCGCCTGCTTTTATAGCCGAGGTGCTGGAGGATCTTTATACGCGCAAGATCGGACCACATACAGCAATCGAGAAGTTATTGGCTTATAATTCATCTTTATAAAAATCCTTTATTCAGGAGTTTTCAGGCATGGAACGAACAGTAATTAAAGACCTTCCCCAGCACATTGACCAGGTGGTCAAGATCCAGGGCTGGTTACAAACCCTGCGCGATCAAAAGAGTATGCAATTCTTGATCATGCGCGACCCCAGTGGTGCTGTCCAGGTGGCACACTGGAAAAAAGGCAACCTTGAACTGGCAGACACCATTTCAAAATTGGGCACAGAATCTGCCCTGACCCTGACCGGGAAAGTCGTTAAAAATGATGTGGTAAAACTTGGCGGCATTGAAATTCAACTTGAAACCATCATGGTTGAAAATAATGCTCAGCTACCCCTGCCCTTCGAACCGTTTTCAGACAACCTGCCCGACCAGGATTTTCGGATGGATTGGCGATACCTTGACCTGCGGCGGGATATCAACCGCCTGATATTCGAGATCCAGACAACGCTTGAGCATGCCATGCGCACATACTGGGTGGAGCACGGTTATATTGAAATGCACTCACCGAAGATCATGGGCGCACCCAGCGAAAGCGGTGCTGAACTTTTCAGCCTGGGTTACTTTGAAAGAACAGCCTACCTGGCACAATCCCCCCAGTTTTACAAGCAAATGGCGATGGCAGCCGGGTTTGAACGGGTTTTTGAAATTGCACCAGTCTTTAGGGCGGACCCCTCATTCACCTCGCGCCATATGACCGAATTCACCGGGGTGGATATGGAGATCTCGTGGATTGAAAGCCATGAAGATGTGATGTCATTCATGGAAAACTGGCTGGCATATTGCTATGCCCAGGTGAAAGCCACCCATGGTGAGCAGATAAAGTCGCTGCTCAATGTTGAGATCAATGTCCCGCAGGTGCCCTTCCCCCGCATCAGCATGAAGGAGGCCTACGGGATCCTTAAGGGTCTTGATTACAGGTTGCCCCCCGAGAAGAAAGGTGATCTTGATCCCGGTGCGGAGCGGGCGTTGGGTAATTATGTCAGGGAGAAATTTGGCAATGATTTCGTGTTTGTCACAGATTGGCCTTTTACCGTGCGCCCCTTCTACCATATGCTCCACCCGGATAACCCTGAACTGACCCGCAGCTTTGACCTTCTGGGCAAGGGACTGGAAGTGACCACCGGAGCCCAAAGGGAACACCGCTATGAGGTTTTAAAGTCACAGGCATTTGCCAAAGGCTTAACGGAAGGACCGATCGAGAACTACCTTAACTACTTTAAGTACGGTTGCCCCCCTCATGGTGGCTTTGGGTTGGGTCTCAGCCGCTTGCTGATGATCATGCTGGACCTGCAGACCATCCGCGATGCAGTTTACGTGTTCAGAGGTCCCACACGCTTGATCCCATAAAGGTCAATGGAAATGCCTCACCTATTCAGCGAACGGTTACGATTAAGGGCTGCAGAACGCAGTGATATCCCCCTTTTCCTGAAGTGGATCAATGACCCACAGGTAACAGAAAATCTCGTTCATACCATGCCTTTTTCCTGTGCGGAAGAAGAAGCCTGGTATGAAAGAATGATCAAGTTACCGGTCGAAGAACACGTCCTGGTCATGGAAATCAAGCAAACTGATGTTGAAGATCCCGGTAAGGTTACCTGGACAGCAATTGGTAACATCCAGCTGATGGATTTTGACTGGCGCATCAGGAAGGCTGAGGTGGGGATCATGATCGGCGAAAAAGAGCAATGGGACAAAGGCTATGGGACTGAAGCTCTCCAGGTGATCCTCGAGCATGGATTTAATACCATGAACCTTAACCGGATCTGGCTGCAGGTCTATGACAAGAATATTCGCGGATTTACCGCTTATAAAAAAGCGGGGTTTATTGAAGAAGGCCGCATGCGCCAGGCTCATTATCAACATGGACAATATTACGATATCATCATCATGAGCGTAATAAGAGAAGAGTGGAAACAACCAGATAAACCGAGGAGTAGAAACTGACTATGTCTTCACCCCATATGAGGCATGACTTATTACACGGCAACATCAAGGTCTTTGCCGGCACAGGTTCACCTGACCTGTCTGTTGAGGTTGCCAAGTACCTCGGCATCCCCTTATCTGAAGCGGACATCATCCTTTTCCCGAATGACAACCTGTTTGTAAAGTTGCATTCAAGCATCCGCGGGCAGGATTGCTATGTCATCCAGACTACTTCAGCCCCGGTGCACCGCAACCTGATGGAACTATTGATCATGATCCAGACGCTTAAACTGGATTCAGCTGGTCGTATCACGGCGGTCGTACCATATATGTGCTATGGTCGGTCCGACCGAAAAGACCAACCACGTGTTCCGATCACCGCCAGGCTGGTGGCAGACATGATCCAGGTGGCAGGTGCAGACCGCTACATCACCATGGACCTGCATGCCGGCCAGATACAGGGTTTTTTCTCAATTCCTGGTGATGTGTTGTCGGCTTACCACATCCTGAAACCTTATCTAATGAAAAAGATCGCTAAAATGCAGAAACCAGCCCTGATCACAGCTGACCTCGGTTTTGCAAAGATGGGACGCAGATATGCCAATGCGTTTAACATTCCACTGGTTTTCATCGAAAAGAAGCGTATTGAGAACAAAGCCATGACAGAGGCGTTGTCGATCCTTGGTGACGTGAATGAAAGTGATGTCATCATCATGGATGACGAGATCGATACCGGTTCCACGATCTGTGAAGCCATCAGCCTCGCCAAGCAATATGGCGCCAGGGATGTGTATGTGGCTTGTGTGCACCCTGTTTTATCGCAGAATGCATGCGAAAAACTGAGCAAAGCACCCCTCAAAGAGCTGATCGTCACAGATACAATACCGATCAGCCCTGAGAAGCAAGCCTTGTTTGGCGACAGGTTAACCGTTCTCTCGATCGCACCTATGATCGCCGAGGTCATCCGTCGTGCCAACCAGGGCCGTAGCGTCGGGGCGATGTTTAACGAGTAGCCTGGCGTTACCAAAGTAATAACAGCAAATGCCGGAATTACCCGAAGTTCAGTCTATTGTCACTGTTCTCAAGCAGGGCAAAGAAAATGTGCCCCCCGTGGTCGGGCAGGTTATAGAAAGCTCAGTCGTGCGTTGGCAGCGCACCATAGCCGAACCGCCGGCTAACCTTTTCGGCGGGTTCATCAAAGGACAAACAGTCGTGGATGCTAAAAGAAGGGGAAAGTTCATCCACCTGCCAATGGATCAAGGCCATTTGATCGTCCATCTGCGGATGAGCGGTGACTTGTTCATGGAGGAGAAACCCGCTAAAGACGCAGACATGCCAGTCCGTACACACGACAGGGTTGAGTTGAACTTTGAGAGCAACTGGCGACTGGTTTTCAATGACCCACGCAAGTTCGGGCGGATGTGGCTGCTCGACAATCCCGGGACTTTGTTTGACCACCTGGGAGTGGAACCTTTCGACGAAAACCTGACTGCTGAACGATTATTCCAGATGCTTGCCAAAAGCAAAAAACAGGTCAAGACACTGCTTCTGGACCAGACCTTCCTGTCAGGACTGGGAAACATCTACAGCGACGAGGCTCTCTTTAAGGCAGGCATTCACCCTTTACGTAAAGCCAATACCATCAAAACAATTGAAGCAGAGTTATTGCTCAGTTCCATACGCCAGGTGCTTGGTGATGCGATAACCCGCAATGGAACCAGCATCGATTGGGTGTACCGTGGAGGAAGTTTCCAGGACCAATTGAATGTGTACCAAAAAGATGGAAACCCATGCCCGGTTTGCGGAAAACTGATCGAACGCATCCTGGTCGGGCAGCGCGGGACGCACTTTTGCGCGACCTGTCAACCCTATTTTGAAAGCGAGACACGATAACCAATGTACCAGACATTTGCCAAGGATTACGACCGCTTTAACAACTGGAAAGACCGCCTGGCATACGAGATGCCATTCATAAATACGCAGTTAAGCGCCCTTAAACCATCCCAGGGGCAGAAGCTTTCCGTCCTGGATGCCGCTTGCGGAACCGGCATGCACGCCATTGCACTTGCCCAACAGGGCATGGAGGTATCAGGTGCTGATCTTTTCCCGGCGATGATCAGGAAGGCACGCAAGAATGCCAGGAATGAGGGTGTACATGTCGAGTTTCGGACTGCCGGGTTTAGTACGATCGCTTCACATTTTCGTCAGCAAGAATTTGATGTGCTTTTATGCCTGGGGAATTCACTGCCGCATGTGCTTTCAACGGACAAATTGATCGCAGCTTTGGAGGATTTCAACCTGTGCATGACGCCTGGCGGCAGGTTGATCCTCCAGAATCGCAATTTTGACCAGGTCATGGCACAGCGCAACCGTTGGATGGAGCCCCAGGCTTACCTTGAAGGCGACCGAGAGTGGCTCTTCCAGCGATTCTATGATTTCGAGCCCGACGGAACGATCCGCTTCAACATCCTGTCGTTAGCCCGCCAGGCAGGCAAAGACTGGAAATCGCAGGTCAACAGTACCCATTTGCGTCCATTGTTACACGCAGAATTGGGTGAGTTGTTGCCAAAAACCGGTTTTGGAGAACTTGCAGTTTATGGTGACATGAAGGGCAGCCCGTACGATCCACAGCACAGTCCCAACCTGGTCATTTGTGCCAATAAGCAATAGGATTTAATAACAAGCAGGCGGTTCAAATGACCGCCTGCAGTATTATCTGACTGTAATTTTACTTATTTGTCCGCAGTGACGATTTTGTCCTTGAAAGGTTCTGCAGCCACCAGTTAACGGTGTCTTTGATTGTGATGACCAGGTTGCGGGGAGCAAAGCCAAGTTCCCTTTCCGCCTTGGCGCTGCTGATCTGTGAGTTGCTCTGCAGAGTCTCAACAGAGTACCTGGTAAAACGGGGACGGCTCCTGGTCATCTTGTAGTAAAGTTCGGCCAAGGGTGCCACCAGGTAGGCAATGGGAGCAGAGAACTTGATCTCATGGCTGTGTACCCCCACCACACTCTGCACCCAGGCCCTGATCGAACTGATCTCGATCTGTTCGCCGCTCAACAGGTAAGTCTCACCGGTTTTGCCTCTCTCGCTGGCCAGGATATGGCCTTTTGCCACATCCCTGACATCCACAAAGTCAAAGTGACCCTCCATTGAAATTGAAGGCTTGGGCTGCATCCATGAGATGATCATCTCACCGATTTCAGAGCGGCGATAATCGTATGGTCCGATCACCCCGGTCGGGCAGGCAATGACAGCATCAAGACCATTTTTGACAGCATCCAAAACCAGCAAGGATGCCTCAGCCTTGGTGCGATCATAGGGACCAGCCGGATTCAGGGGATCAAAATGCAATTCCTCTGTGATGGTTACCCCTTCCGGGGGACGTTCCAGGGCATGAATGGAACTGGTGTAGACCATGCGCCTGACACCAGCCGAGCGGACTGCATCGATCACGTTATGCGTTCCTTCCACATTCACCCGGTAAAGGAGTTTTTCCTGGTCCGGGGTGATCGCCACCAGGGCTGCCAGGTGATAAACCACATCAATACCTTCACAAGCCCGGGATAAGTCGTCCCTGTTTAAAATATTCCCCTGTACCAGTTCAACATCCAACCCATTTAACGACCGGGTGTCTTCACCCGGCAGGACCAAAGCCCTCACTTTTTGCCCCTGTGACAGCAATTCCCGCACCAGTACATTACCTAAATGACCTGCAGCACCTGTGACCAGATTCATAA
Source organism: uncultured Anaerolineaceae bacterium (assembly GCA_964435475.1). Taxonomy (GTDB): domain Bacteria; phylum Chloroflexota; class Anaerolineae; order Anaerolineales; family Anaerolineaceae; genus CAYSZB01. The sequence goes on from CAYSZB010000010.1 coordinate 22,923, forward strand.
TTATCTCCTCAAACCTTTAATAATGATCTGCATACCTGATATCGTCGCCTCAGTCCATGAAGCGCCTTTTGGATCAAATGATGCCTGTAATAAAAAGCCCATCGCCAACGCCATCAGGAGTCGAGCGGCAATTTCAGTATTTAGCGACGGATCAAGCGACCCTTCAGCAATTCCTTTTTTGATCATCTCTTCAAAAAAAACCAGATAATTCGTATACGGTCTTACCGCCTGCTGCCAGATGGCGGGCTCGGTGATCGCCTGGCGCCAGAATTCAATAATGATGGGAAACCCACTGTTTGCCGCATCAAAAACATGCCCGGTCATGCCTGCCATCTCTGTCAGGGCAGAAGGAACATCCCCGGTGCCATTTTCAATGGCTTTGAACCCGGTTGACAGGTAACTCAACCACTCTTCCATTAATGAAATAAATAATGCCTGCTTGGAAGGAAAATGATGATAAAAAGCGCCTTTGCTGATCTGTGCTGAATTGCAGATATCTGTAACACTGGTGGCATCAAATCCTGAACTAGCGATCAGGTCCGATGCGGTTTTAAGGATCTTGGTACGGGTACTGCTATGATGACTTATTGCACACCTCCAATTAATAATAACAGACCGACTGGTCGGTTTTATATTAGCATTTTACCCAGTCGAAGTCAATCCCATAAACCGGTCCACATAATTTCCAAACAATTGTGGAAAGTAGGCCAGGAGAGACAAACATGGTTTAAAATTAGGAGATAAACCAGTTACAAAGGTAAAAAGATGAAACCTGAACTTGACACACCACTTACAAAAGAAGAGACTCAAAAACGACCATGGTGGTTGATTGGCATTGCCATCATTTTTCTCATCCATGTGGCTTTCTTCCTCATATACTGGATACTCAACCCGTCGCTGGCAGCAACCACAAATTCCTACCTTTTTAACCTCACCCATCTCAAAATTCCCTATGTGGCGATCATATTGAGCCTTTTCTGCCTGGTAGGCATTTGGGCAATCGTGATCATCTTATCCTCTTTGAAAAATGTGAGCAGGCCTTTGAAGAAAACCCGGGGACGGCGCCGGGCTTTTGTATGCGTGGCAATTGTATTCCTGGTGATCTTCTATGCCGTCCTGTTCATCATCACGAGACTGGACCAAAGCCAGGTCAGTGTATTAATGCGGATCCTTGACCTGGTCAGGATTGTCACAGACACTGCCCTTCTGATATTTCTTGCAATCCTGGTCAATATCGTGTTCACCAGGCTGCTAAAAACTAATCATCGCCTTTCCAATAAACAGATGCCAATTGTCGTCATATTAACCCTGGTGTTCGCAATTGCCTGGGTGCTGCCCCTGATTTTCAGACCGGCATGGGTTTACCAGGGTGAGATACCGGCAAAGCCCAAGATATTAGCCCATCGAGGCGCTTCGATGATCTCGCCAGAAAACACCCTGGTCTCACTAGACCTGGCCGCTGAAAATGAGGCGTATGGATTCGAATCCGACCTGCGCACCAGCAAAGATGGCAAACAATTCCTGATGCATGATGACACAATGAAAAGGACTACCAACATCGCCGAGGTTTATCCCGGCAGGGAGAATCAACTGGCAGAAGATTTCACTTTTGCTGAAATTGAAAAGCTCAATGCAGGATGGTGGTTCATCCTCAATGATCCCTATAAATCGATCAAAAATGGTCTGATCACCCAGGAAGAATTGACAGAATACCAGGCGCAAAAAGTCCCCACCCTGGAGGAAGTCCTTTCTGCCATTAAGCAAAAAGGACTGGTCCTGATGTACGATCTACGCTCACCCGCCAAAACTCATCCTTTTTTCGGGAAGGATTTCGAGCTTACATATGACCTGATCAAGAATGCAAAAGTGGAAGACCAGGTGTGGTTGATCCTGGAGCCGAACCAAATTCAAAGAATTTATCAGGAAACGCCCGGCATTACCCGGGTTGCCGGGGTGAACAGCGGGGTTGAAAATTCTGCCGGCTTCTTCGTTGACCTGGGATACCAGGTAATCAATACTGATAAGGCGATCAGCAGGGAGGCGATCCATGAATACCAGACAGCAGGTTTGAAGGTCAACGTGTATGTCATCGATGAGCCCTGGCTTTTTTCGCAATTCTGGTTGGACGGCGTAAATTCAATAACCTCCAACAATATCCACAACCTGAAAGACCTGAAGGCCCCTGTTGTCTGTCTTTCCCTGACCTACTATGTAATCCTGTGGAGCCTCCTTGGCATATTACTGGTATTATGGATATTGAGTCCATGGATCATCAAACACAAACCCATTGAAAACCATGATGAAGAAAACGATGACCAGGCGATGAATTCATAAAAGATCATGAAAAAAACGAAAACTGAAAGGTAAAAAGTGAAATGAAAATTGCGATCGCATGTGACCATTCTGCAGTCAGCTTGAAACAGGCTGTGATGGAATACCTGACCAGCCGTTTGATTGATTTTACCGATTTTGGAACGGATTCAACAGAATCGTGTGATTACCCCAATTATGCCGAAAAGGTGTGCAAAGCGATCCTGCATGGGAATTATGACCAGGGTATCCTGATCTGCGCCACCGGAATAGGTATGAGCATCACTGCCAACAAATTTCCCGGCATCCGGGCTGCGGCTTGCTCGGATCCATTCTCAGCCATTTTTGCCAAACGCCACAACAACGCCAATGTGCTGTGTTTCGGCGCCAGGGTTGTCGGCCCAGGCCTGGCAGTCCTGCTGGTCGAGGGATGGATGAATGCGAGTTATGAGGGTGGGCGCCACCAGAAAAGGCTGGACATCATCACACGCATCGAGCAGCAAAACCTGAAACATGAATGAAGTCGAAACCTATGCTGCCAAAGCCGGGCTCAATTTTGAAATGGGCTACAACTGTGCCCAGTCGGTGTTTGGCAGCCTGGCAGAGCTCTCCGGGATGGATGCCCAACTCGCCTTTAAGCTGGCAGCCCCTTTTGGTTTGGGCGCCAGCTATTCTGTAAGCCTGTGTGGCGCTTTAAGCGGCGGGTTGATGGCACTGGGATCGGTTTTTGGTAACAGCGGTCCAGACAGCGAACTGAAATTGCATAATTACGCCATGGGAAGCCAACTGGTTGAAAGATTCAGAACCCAATTCGGCAATGTGGAATGCGCCAAACTGCTGGGTATGGAGATCCGAAGTGAGGCGGACCTGGCAGAAGCGCGTGAAAAGTGTGTTTTTAAAGATAAATGCAGCTTTTATGTCACTCAAGCCACGCGCATGGCATGTGAGATCATGCTAACCCACAAGAAAGAGCTTTAATTTCTGCGACGGCCAAAGATCCTTAATATTCTCAGGAACAGGTTGACTAAGTCCAGGTAAAGACGCAGGGCACCGATCATGCCCAATTTGGCAAGCATGCCCGGGTCTCCTGAATGCATATTGTAGGAAACCATGCGCTTGATGCGTTGGGTGTCATAAATGGTGAGCCCGAGAAAAATAAAGACCAACACAATGGAGATGACCCATTCAAGTTGGGAACTACCCATGAATATATTGACAATAGACAGGATCAGCATAGCGATCAAACCAACAAGGAGGTAACCCCGCCAGTTATCCAGGTTCTTTTTGGTTGAATAACCGATCAGGGTCATGGCGCCAAACAGGCTGGCAGTGATCACAAAGGCCATAAAGATGCTGGCGTTCGAATAAACCAGGAAGACCGTAGATAATGTCAGCCCGTTGATAGCCGCATAGAAAAAGAACAAAACGGCAGCAGAAAAAGCGCTGAGTTTATTGATGGCAGCCGTCAGAACGATCACTAGGATCAGTTCTGCAATGATCAGGCCATAGAATAAGAATGGCGTGCCAAAGATCAGACCCTGGACAAAGGGTAGAGCGCCAAAATACGCTGCAGCTGCAGTGGTTAACAAACCAAGTGTCATAACAAGGTAGACACGTCTTAAGACAGCCCTCAATACATCATCATATTCCAGGTTGTCCAGTGACAACAAACCAGGTTTAGGTCTTTGACCTGTTAATGTATCAAATTGATCGTTCATATTTGTTCCTTTTCAATGCATATCATACCAAAGTAATGTCAGAATATTATCTGAAAATCACAGGCCTTTTACCATATAGAGTTCACCTTTGTGGTACCCCCGTGCTGCATAATAACCGCGGGTGCCCACGGCAGAGATCACTGCCAGGCGTCTGAATCCATGTTCCCGGGCGATCTCTTCAGCCCTGGCAAGCAAACGGCTGCCGATCCCTGTATGTTGTGCAGCGCCCGCCTTTTCCGCACCGACCTCCAACGATTGACCGTAGACGTGGACTTCGCGGATGATCGCTGCCCGGTCAAGATCATCCAGTTTCAAGACATTGTTTTCTTCAGGCAGTGAAAGCCGGCAGTAGCCAGCCAACCCTCCACCAGGTGTATCGAAGGAGAGGAAATGTTCTTCAGCGTAGGCAGCCGGGTAGATAAGGTCGTGATTGACCAATTTATTGATATCAAAAGCCTGGTTGCGGATCTCCCGGCAGCGGATACACTGGCACTGTGTGTTGTTTCTCTTCATATCAAGGGCAACATCCTGCCTCAGGCTTGTATTGCGGTTCCCGGCAACCACGTGCTGGGATGGTATGTCGCGGATGATGCGATTGACGCGGCAATAAGGTGGAATGGTGGTTTTCAGGTCGGCAATCAGATGGATCAATTCCTGCTCCGTGTAAGGTATGTACTCACCCCGCTGCCATACCTTGAAAAGTTCCGAGTTCTTCAGCAATTGGCAGGGGTAGATCTTCAGCTCGTCGGGGGTAAAAGAGCGTGGTTCCCACAAGCGGGCAAAATCCTGCCGGTCTGATGCAATCGTGGCACCTAATAGATTTGGCATCCAATGCATGACGATCTTGAAACCAGCCGCTCGAAGAAGTGCGGATGCCTGCAGGGTCTGGGCAACGGTATGCCCGCGTTTGTTCAGTGCAAGTATGTGATCATCCAGGCTCTGTACACCGATCTGCAGTTTCGTGACCCCCAGCCTGCGGTACCAGGCAAGTTCTGCCGCATCGATCAAGTCCGGTCGGGTCTCAATCACCAGGCCCACATTGCGGTGCTCAGCGTTGACATTCAATTCGTGTGCTTTTTCTAAATTGTCCCCTGCATCATCATAGTCTTTATTGACACCATTGAGGGCATCAAAACAGCGGCGTACGAACCATTCCTGGTAGGTGCGTGGGTAGGCACTCCAACTGCCGCCCAGGATAAGCAGCTCGATCTTATCTGTGGGATGTCCCACATCATGCAGTGCCCTCAGGCGAGAAGCGACCTGGTCATACGGGTCAAAGGCATGCTCGACACCCCGCATCGCACCCGGTTCATCCGCCAGGTAACTTTGCGGCATATCAGGCTCTGTCGGGCAGAAGATGCACTCCCCGGGACAAGGGGCTGGTTTGGTCAAAACAGTGATCGTGGTCACACCCGATAACGTGCGTACCGGTTTCATACGGATGCGGGCCAAAAGTTCAGGATCTTCATCCCACTCTCCGGAGGAGACAAGCTGACGGTACACTGCGACCAGGGTATGTTTGGCCAGGAAACCATCCGGGAGCGGGTGCGACCTTAATGCTGCACGCAGTTCAACGCCATAGCGGATCGCCTCCAAAGCCTGGCGGGCGATCTCCATTTGTTCAGGGCTGTACTCCCTCTTTTGCTTCCAATCTTCTTCTCGCATGGTGAACTAATTTTACCCAATTAAAGCCTGGCAAACACTGATGTTTAAGCTGCCTCTCTTTTAAGAGGCGATGGGATATACTTGCAGCATGGAACAACCAATTATTGAAAAACTGATCGAACTCAACCGGGTCTTTTACCAGGATTTTGCCTCCTCCTTTTCGGATACCCGGGAAAAACTTCAACCTGGTGTGGTTTCCATTACAGACAAGATCCCATCCAACTACCATATCCTTGACCTGGGATGCGGCAATGGTGAGTTTTTAAACCACCTCAATAGGATGCGCTTCCATGGGAAATATACCGGTGTGGATTTCAGCAATGAATTACTGGATTATGCCCGACAACGGAATTTTCATCACCAACTGATCGAGTCCAATTTTTTGCTGAAGGATCTCACAAGTGATGATTGGAGTAGTGACCTGGCAACCCATGCTTTTGATCTCATCACGTGTTTTGCAGCGCTGCACCACTTACCAGGAACGGCTACGCGCAACCTGTTGCTACGCCAGGTCAAGCCCTTATTAAAAGATAGCGGGCGGGTTTTCATCTCTACCTGGCAGGTCAACAACAGTGAACGCCTCAAGAAGCGCATTCTTCCATGGGAGACCATTGGATTAAGTGCAATGGATGTCGATGAAGGTGATATCCTGATGGATTGGCGTGCCGCGGGACCGTCTTCGCAACTTGGGATGCGTTATGTGCACATCTTTTCTGCCGCAGAATTGACCAGCCTGGCACAGGCAAATGGATTTGAGGTAGTCAGCCAATACTATTCAGATGGACACGAAGGCAACCTGGCACTTTACCAGGAATGGCAACCAGCCAGGCAGGTCTGATCAGGCGCTGCGTTTAGCCAAGCGCCACATCGAGCAACATCATGGCAGCAAAGCCCACCATCACCCCGATCGTACTGATATCTGAATGGCCATCAGACTCACGTTTACCCTCCGGGATCAACTCCTCGGCAACCACATAGATCATCGCGCCGGCAGCAAAAGCCAGGGCATAGGGCAGGATCGGCCGGATCAGGAAAACAGCCGCTGCTCCAATCACCCCGGCAACTATCTCAACCAATCCTGATAATTGACCGATAAAAAAAGCCTTACCCCTGCGCATTTTTTCACGCCGCAGTGGCGCTGAGACAGCCAGACCTTCCGGAAAGTTCTGAATACCTATACCGAGGGCCAAAGCCAGGGCAGAGGAGATGGTTGCGTTTTCAATGCCAACCGCTGCGGCCCCAAATGCCACACCCACTGCCAACCCTTCCGGGATATTGTGCAATGTGATCGCCAGGACCAACAGGACACTACGCTGCCATGAACTTTTTAAGCCCTCGGGATGATCCTGGCCATCACTGATGTGCAGATGCGGCAGAAGGCGATCCACGCCATACAGGAATGCACCACCCAGCAAGAACCCAGCCACTGCCGGCACCCAAACTGGTAATTTTGCACTTTCTGAAAGTTTAATGGCTGGAGCCAGCAAGGAAAAATAACTGGCAGCGATCATCACGCCCGCGGCAAAGCCCAGCATGGCATCCAGTGTTTTACGGCTCATTTCCTTACTTGTAAATACCCCTGCGGCACCCAGCGCGGTCATAAGGTAAGTAAAAGTTGTTGCCAACAATGCCTGAACAATAGGATGGAGTTTTTCAAGGAATGAGATCATGGCTGGTTCCCTTTTTTCAATGATATGATTACTGGCGGAATTATATTCGAAAAAGAACGAGTTTTCTTACAAAAATGCTCAAGTTTACTGATAATAACCTGGAAAAGCAGTTGGAAAGATGCTATGCCCGGCGCAGTGCACTTATCAACGGTGAACACCAAACAGCTTATCGCCTTTTCAACGGGTTCTATGAAGGAATGCCGGGTTTTACGGTGGATATATTTGGTTCCAGCCTGGTGATCTCTGATCACAATGAAATGCCCGGGCAATCTGATCCAGTTTTGCAAAGCATCCAACAATATACATTAAGTAAATTCCCCTGGCTCAAAGCGGTCCTGGTGAAATCACGCCATGCCCCTGCAGAACAGGCACAAAGAGGGATCCAGACCCACGGCGATAAACTGGACGATCACATCATAGAAAACAACGTCAAATATGCCATTGATCTGCGCCTCAACCAGGACAGCAGTTTTTACCTTGACACACGCAACCTGCGGACGTGGATCAGACAAAATTTGGAGCAGAAAACCGTCCTCAACACCTTCAGTTACAGCGGATCCCTGGGCATTGCTGCCTGTGCTGCCGGAGCCCAAAGGGTCATCCAAACTGACATCAATTCAAGCTTCTTAAATCTTGCCAGGAAAAGTTACCAGCTGAACAAACTCCATTTTCGTCCTTCTGACCTGCTGGAAATGGATTTTTTCCGCATGGTGGACAGGTTTAAAACCAGTCAAACCCTGTTTGATTGTGTGATCCTTGACCCGCCATTCTTTTCGATCTCAGAAACCGGGAAAATTGACCTTGTAAATGAATATGCCCGCCTGGTCAACAAGGTCAGACCCCTGGTCGCTCACAATGGCTGGTTGATCGCCATAAATAATGCCCTCTTCTTAAAAGGCAGTGACCTGGTAGCCCAGATCGAGGATCTTTGCCGGTCCGGTTATTTAAAGATAGAGAAGTTTATCGCGGTACCGGATGACATGACAGGCTATCCCGACACCATCCTGAACGCCCCCCCGGTCGATCCGGCACCGTTCAATCACCCCACAAAGATGATGGTCCTCAGGGTAACACGGAAGGACCAAAAATCCACAACTGTCCACGCCTGATGCTTAAAAAAATAACTCCTTTCACAAGGAGTTCATTTTTATTTATTACAGGCTGATCAGGCCGAATTTTTCGCCCCTGATACCGCAGACCGGGCATTTTTCGGGTCGCTTGCCCAGTTCGATATAACCGCAGGTCGGGCAAAGGTAGAACTCGGAAACTTCCAGGTCTTTACCCTGTTGGACTGCTTCGAGGGCCAGCTTGTACAAGCGTGCATGAACTTCTTCAGCGGCAACAGCAAAACCGAACATGGTTTTAGCCTTGTGACCGACTGCTTCAGCCTCTTTCAACATAGGCGGGTACATTTCGGTGAATTCATAGGTTTCGCCAGCGATGGCAGTCTCGAGGTTTGCCAGGGTATCACCAATCGCATCCAATGCCTTGAGATGCCCTGCAGCATGGGTGCGCTCTGCCTCAGCCGTGGTGGCAAAGAGCCTGGCAATATTGGTAAAGCCATCCTGGGCGGCCTTTTTGGCAAATGCACTGTACTTCTGGAAGGCCTGGCTCTCACCAGCAAAAGCGGTTTTCAGATCATCTGTAGTTTTTGACATGATTGTCTCCTTAATCAAAATTTTGATAATTATACATGTGATTTTAACCGGCAGATCCTGATTCGTGGGTGTGCTACATACTGGCGCACAAGCACCCAATTTACCTGTATGATAAAATCCAGACATGAGCAGGCTGAGGATCATTGGCAAGTTTATAGCACGGCTTATTTCGAACATAATAGCCATTGGTACATGCTGCTTTCTGCTCGCCCGGTCTGATATTTCGATGGGCAACCCGATCGAATCCATCCGAAGGTACACCAGGAACGAGGAATTTGATTATGTCACCTGGGTGATCACCGCATTGGATCAAAAGATGCTGCAAAGCTCCTTGGACATTAGCAAGTTCATGCAAAAGGATGATTCAATTTCAATCATTGAGCAGTACCTGGAACAGGTGGAAATTGTCAGAAACCTGGAAACCGGGATCCAGGTCATTTATGCCGACCCACAGGTGGAAGACCCGGCATCAGCCAGCGCAGAAAAACAAGCACAGCTGACTATCGAGGAGCAGAAATTGCTTGATCTTGCGGCACTGAGCGAACCCATTCTGCAAAACCAGGTGAATGACATCATCCGGGAAATGGGGTTAAGTCTTGGGGGTCAGAGCGCCCCTCCAATCGCTTACCGGGTCTCGGAACTGCCGCTAAACCTGGTGACATCCTCGAGGACTGAAATCAAGAGGATCGTAGACATCTCTCTTAACCCCGGACTGGCGGTTGAAGAGATGGATTCGCTGGAAACTGCCATTTATGAACAGCTGGATCTTTCCGCCCTGGTTGTGCCGGTGGGTGGGATCGGTGCATACCCCACCATGGTCATGCAAACCACCGATCTGCGATGGCTGGTCGAGGTGATCGCCCATGAGTGGATCCATAATTACCTGACATTCCAGCCTTTGGGATTCAACTACGAAACCTCGCCCGTCATGACAACAATAAACGAGACAGTTGCTTCGATCGCGGGAGAAGAGATCAGTTTAGAGGTTCTACGAACCTATTACCCGGAACTGGTTCCGCCTGAAACCGCACCGGTGACTTCCGCTCCCCAGGCAGAAACTGCACAGGACCCACCAGCTTTTGATTTCAGGGCAGAAATGCGCATGACTAGGGTAAAAGTGGATGAACTTTTAGCTGAAGGCAAGATCAGTGAAGCAGAGCAATACATGGAAGAGCGCCGCCAGTTCTTCCGGCAAAATGGATACCTGATCCGCAAGTTGAACCAGGCATATTTTGTATTCTACGGTTCATATAATGATCAACCGGGAGGCGGTGCTTCGGGCAGTGACCCTGTTGGTCCGCTGGTGCAGGAACTGCGAAAAACCACAAACAACCTGGCAGAATTCGTTACATTGATCGCCAGGGTCAACTCATATCCCGAATTGGTCAACCTGGTCCAATCAAGGCGCTGACGTAATTATTGCCAGGATTCCAGGAATTTTTCAAGTGTGACCAGCGGCTGTCGGATCGTTTTTGTAATTTCGGGGTCGATCGTTCCAATGCGGATCAATTGTTCACCGGCAATCTCAAGCAATCCCAATATCTCCTTTGCCCTGTCACTGGTACCTGACATGGCACGCATGTACCCTACATGAGGACGCAAGATCGGGGGAAGGAATTCGACCCCGACAAGTGAAGCAAGGTCATGGATGATCTTAACCACATTTTCTGTGTTTTCCAATTCCCACCATCCGCTTGTCACCAGCAGACCAATCTTTGCGATTTTTACATCCTCCCTGAATTGTGCTTTAACGCGTCCATCTTCAAACCTCAACCGGGGATCCATCAAAGGACAAAGGCGGTTAATGAATTCCTGCATGGCACCTGGTAAAGGTGTGTAAACGGGTGTGGCAATGACCAGGATATCTGACTGCCTCAATGTGTGATAAAGATCAGACATTTCATCCTTGTGGATACAAACTCCCGGGGTTCTCGACCAACAGAGCATCCTCCCACATGAGCATGGATCGATCTGCAATTGGCTGGCATAAACCAGGTGGATACCTGCACCAGCTTTTTGCATACCAGCCATAAAGGGTACCAGGAGAAATCCCGTATTCCCTTTTTCCATTTTCGGACTTCCGTTCACCACTGTTACATCCACCATAATTTCCTCCGAAACAAGTTCTCCAGGTCAAAATTAATATTAAGTGTTTAATCAACTATACAGCAAGAAAATTTGAAATGCAATGGCAAAAAGGCAGAAGTCCAGAGAGCCAGTTTCACAAAACACCATCGGGCTCTATTTATAAATTATAATCAGACAACAAATGACTGGTTGTAACGAGGTATATGGCACAGAAAGCAGATTATTTTAAGACACCCGAATTCGAACCCCTGTTGTTCGTGATCTCAGGCCCCTCCGGCATCGGAAAGGATGCTGTCGTTTCGGCATTGAAGGAGCGCAACAAGAACACACATTTCGTGATCACCATGACCAGCCGCCTGCCCCGCAAGGAAGAGGTAGATGGGGTAGATTACTTTTTTGTTACTGCAAAACAATTTGAAGAACTCGTTGAAAAAGGCGATCTATTGGAACACGCGCTGGTTTATTCGGACTACAAAGGTATTCCCAAGTCCCAGGTGCAGGAAGCACTGGCATCCGGCAAGGACGTGATCATGCGCCTGGACGTGCAGGGTGCATCCACAATCCGCCAGATCTGCCCTGAAGCAATCCTCATCTTCCTGACCGCCCACAACGAAAGTGAGTGGTTGGAACGTTTAAAAGCCAGGCGCAGTGAATCACCCGAAGACCTCGCCCTGAGGATTGAGACAGCAAAAAAAGAATTCGGCAAGCTCAGTGAGTTTGATTACATCGTGATCAATGGGGATGGCGACCTGGAAGACACCATTGACCGGATCCAGGCGATCATCACCGCGGAACACCAAAGGGTGGTTCCCCGCAAGGTTACTTTATGAATTCTGAACAACCCAACAACCCAACCCAACCCGAGCCAAGACAGGTTGGGGTCAACGTCCCCCTCAACAAACCGGTTGTAACGTACGTCCTGTTGGGGTTAAATGTGTTTCTTTTTCTAATCCAGATGCTGTTCGAACTGACAAGCGGTGTGGATTGGTTATTTGTGCTTGGAGGAAAGATCAATGCCCTGATCCTTGAAGGCCAGGTATGGCGGCTGGTCACCCCGGCATTCCTGCACTCCAACCTGATGCACATTGCCTTCAACATGTATGCCCTGTTCATCCTTGGCAGGCGCATCGAAAGCACCTACGGACACGGTCGTTTCCTCCTGCTTTACCTGCTGTCTGCTTTTGGTGGAAACGTGCTTTCATTTGTTCTATCAAATGCCAATTCACTCGGTTCATCCACCGCCATTTTTGGCCTGATCGCCGCCGAAGCAGTCTTCATCATCCACAATCGCCGGCTATTTGGAGAGCGGGTGAGAGGCATGCTGTTCAATATTGCCTTCATCCTGCTGATCAACCTGGTATTGGGCTTTTCGGCCAACTCGAACATTGACAATTTTGGTCACCTGGGAGGCCTATTAGGCGGCTTTCTTTTTGCCTCGCTTGCCGGGCCAAAGTGGATCTTGGACGGTTTACCACCCAATGTGACCATCAAGAACACCAGGACCCGCAAAGATGTCATCATGGCAACAATCCTGGTGATCGTGGGTTTTACCGCCATGTCACTGATCCGCTTCCTGGGATAATTGCCAACGCGCGATCCTTCCACCAGGATGGACAGGGATTTTCCCCCTGAGAAACATTTTTTCTGGAAACTTCTACCGAAAACAGTGCCCGCCAGGTTAAAGTAAGCCTGCCCAGTTCAAACCAAGAGAACTGATCGCCATCTCCGGATCCGCCATGAAACCTGGCACAACAAGGTCTGCAACCAGGCTATCAATCGGGTGTGAGTTGGCAACCCCGATGGTTTTCATGCCTGCAGACCTTCCTGCCTGCAGACCGGCAGGCGCGTCTTCAATGACGATGCAATTTTCAACGGCAATGCCCAGGGCATGAGCCGCCTTTAAAAACACATCCGGGGCTGGTTTGGATGGCAGGTCTGCCCCAGGGATGATCGCTGAGAAGTATGCACTGATATCACAGGCATCGATTAATGTGTCAATGTTACACATGGGCGCAGAGGAAGCGATAGCCTGGGAAAAATGTCTTTCCTGGAAAAAATCCAACCACTGGCGAACCCCCGGGAAAAGCCTGGCACCTTTCTTTGCTCCTTGTAGGAAAATTTCCTCTTTCATGCCGGAAATTTGGTCGAATTGCTCTTTGCTGGGCGTATATCCCAGGTAACGCGGCAGGCTGTAGCCGTTGTTCCTGCCAAAACACTGTTCGAAAGTAGCGTGATCCAGGTCAATGCCAACCGTAGTCAATGCTTCATGCCACGAAGCAAAATGCAAGGCTTTGGTATCCACCAGGGTTCCGTCCAGGTCCCAGAGAATTCCCACAAAGTCATTTTTCATTGAGACTCATCCTTAACCAGGCGTCTTGACCTGCCTTTTTCTCTTTTTTCGTGATAAACTCATAACCAATCTTACCATGCCGTGTTTTCAGGTATGAGTGTTTTAGCAATAAAATTGATGGTCTAAGAAAAGGATTATGCTATGAAACAAGCGGTCAGTATCAGTATCGGGTCTTCAGTACGAAATAAAGAGACAACTGTCCAGATCCTCGGAGAAGAAGTCAATATCAAACGCATCGGCACGGACGGTGACATGCAAAAAGCTGCCCAGCTCTACCGTGAATTGGATGGCAAAGTGGATGCATTTGGCGTCGGGGGCACAGACCTGGGTTTATATATAGACGGTAAGTGGTATGAATTACATTCAGTTAAATCTCTTGTCAAGGATGTTCAAACAACACCAGTCGTCGATGGGCTTGGACTAAAAACAACCCTTGAAATCAATGCAGCTCAACACCTGGAGAAAGAGATCCCTGAGTACCTGGCAAAAGTGGGCCGCAAAGTGCTGGTCATGACAGCCCTGGACCGTTTTGGCCTGGCAAAATCATTCATTGATGGGGGATTTGATTACACATTTGGTGATCTATTGTACTCACTGGGTGTCAATGTGCCGCTCCATACCATCCAATCCATTAAAACCCTGGCCGCAATCCTTTTGCCAGTGTTTTCAAGAGTGCCATTTGAGTGGCTCTACCCCACCGGTGAGTCTCAAAATGAGCGCAAGCCAAAATTTGTTGAGCAATTTCACAAAGCCGCGATCGTCGCTGGCGATTGCCATTACATAACCCGCTACATGCCGGATGAAATGCCCGGCAAAGTGATCGTCACCAATACGACCACCCCGGAGGATGTCGCGCTCTTCACAAAGGCCGGGGTGAAATACCTGATGACCACAACGCCGGTGCTGGATGGCCGTTCGTTCGGCACCAACATGATGGAGGCTGCAATCGTGGCAGCAGCAGGCAGAACCCAGAAGGTCGATTACCGCCATGCAGAAGAGCATTTTGCCTTTTTGGCAGATGTGGTAGAGAAAATGGGGATGAAACCACAGATCAGGGAATTGAATAAATGAAAGCGGTCGTATTAGCTGGTGGGAATGTTGAAAGCGACAGCCTGCTAACAGGCAAATTAGAAGCAACCAAAAAATCCCTGGTCATGATCAACGGCAAACCCATGGTGCAGTGGGTCATTGATGCTTTATGCGAAGCACAATCTGTGGACCAGATATTCCTGGTTGGCCTTGACGAAGGTGATGATGTCCAATCCAGGAAACCGGTTGTGTACCTTGAAGATACAGGCGGCCTGCTGGAAAACATGCGAGCTGGTGCAGCCAAAGTGGCAGCGCTCAGCGGCAAGGATGAACTAATATTCATTGTTTCAAGTGATATACCCGGACTAAAAGGTCACATGGTGGACTGGTTGGCTGGGCAAATTGAAGATGAGCGTTATGACCTTTATTATTGCACAGCGCCAAAAGAAGTCATCGAGAAAACCTTCCCGGGTTCGAACCGCTCCTACATTAATTTTAAAGATGTCAGCATCTGTGGCGGCGATATCAACATATTCAACACCGGGATATTCAAGAAAGAAAGCCCACTATGGAAAGGACTGACAGACGCAAGGAAAAACGCCTTGAAGCAGGCGGGAATGATCGGCTTTGGAACACTTCTGCTGGTGCTGCTAAAGGTCATCACGCTGGAAACAACAGCGCGACGCGTATGCCGCAAGTTAAATTTCAAAGGCAAACCACTTTTCGTGCCTTATGCTGAGATGGCCATGGATGTGGACAAGCCCCACCAGTTTACTATGATGGAAGAGTACCTTAAAGGACAAACCGCTTAATGCCCCTGCAAAAATTAAAGGACCTGGATGCCAGGTATTCCGCCAGGCTGCAGGTAAAGGCTGCAAGTTCATTTCTGCGCCCGGTCTTTATATTCTTTGCCCATTCCGGTGATTCCTGGTTCTGGTTGATCGCACTTGTGCTGATCTGGATCTTTGGCAACCAGGCCTGGCGCTCAAGATCTGCCTTTCTTATCATAGGTTTGGTTATCCTGGCAGTTCTGGTTTTGATCATCAAGTTCTCGATCAAGCGCCCCCGCCCGCAAGGAGAATGGGGCGGAATTTACCGCACAACCGACCCACATTCCTTTCCCTCGGGGCATGCTGCCCGCTCTGCTGCACTGGCAGTCATGGCATTGGGCATCGGACCTGCCTGGTTCGCAATCACCCTTTGTATTTGGGCACCGCTTGTTGGTATATCAAGAGTGATCCTCGGTGTACATTATTTATCTGATGTGATCATTGGCTGGATCGTAGGCATCGTGGTCGGTACGGTCGCCATATTGCTCATGCCGACCATGCAAAGCCTTTTACCATTCCTGTTCTTAAAATAAAAGATCAGCCATGTAAATGACTGATCTTTATAATTGATTAGTTAAGGATCATGCCCGTTTTGGCATTTATTTTCAGATCCTGGATCACACCTTGTGCCACCTGTATCGTCTGACCTGCCAGGGAATCCTGTAACAAGAGATCTTTGCCCAAGTGACTTTTCAGATCCAGGCTGAGCGACCTGGATTGATCAGAATTGTTAATGACCACCAAAACCGTCCCGGATGGATCTTTCCGCAGGTAGGCGATCACATCCTGCCCTGCATAGAGGGGAACAAAATCGCCTGTTCTCAGGGCAGAATGCTGGTGTCGGATGGTGATCAAGCGTTTGAAAGTTGCCAACAGCTCTGCATCCCACCTTGTCTCATCCCAGGGGAATGAACGCCGGCACTCCGGGTCCTTACCACCCAGCATGCCGATCTCGTCACCATAATAGATACAAGGGGCACCCGGGTAGGTCATCTGGAACAAGGTTGCCAGTTTGAAGGTCTCCTTGTCATTACGGAGCATGCTCAGGAAGCGCGGCATGTCATGGCTACCGAGCAGGTTGAGCTGTGCCAGTGAAAAATCATACGGATAAAGATGCAGCAACTGCTCAGCACGTTTTATGAATTGATCTGCATCGATCACCGGGAAGTTCCTGAAGCCCATCATGCCATCCGCCAGGTGGAAATCCGTTTTATGACCGCCAAAGAATGTCAGGCATGCCAGGGTGAACTGATAATTCATCACGGCGTCGAACATGTCGCCTTTCATCCAGCGCTGGGCTTCGGATGGGATCTCACCCACAATGTAGGCATCCGGGTTGGCTGATTTGACCACGCGGCGGAACTCGCGCCAGAATTCGTCATCATCTATGTCAAACGGCACGTCCAGGCGCCAGCCATCGATGCCCTGTTCGACCCAATAGCGGGCCACATCAAAGATATACTGGCGGACCTGGGGATGGTCGGTGTTAAACTCAGGCAGGGCGGGCGAATTCCACCAGCATCGGTAATTGGGATGACCTTCATAGGCATGCAGCGGGTAGCCTCGAACATCAAACCAGTGCAGGTAGGGTGATTTCTCGCCGCACTCCAGGATGTGATTGAACTGGAAAAAACCGCGGCTGGCATGGTTGAAGACGCCATCCAGGACAATGCGAATATTCCGGCGATGGGCTTCCTTGATGAGGATATCAAATGCTTTCCTGCCACCCAACAAAGGATCAATCAAGTAATAGTCATGCGTGTGGTAGCGATGGTTGGAAGCAGATTGAAAGATCGGGTTGAAGTAGATGGCATTGATCCCCAGGTCCTGCAGGTAGTCCAGTTTTTCATAGACACCCAAAAGGTCTCCACCTTTGAAACCTTGTATTGTTGGGGAAGAGTCCCATGGTTCCATGTTATCCGGTTGGACAACTTCTTGACTATGCGCAAAGCGGTCCGGGAAAATTTGGTAAAAAACTGCATTTTTAACCCACTCAGGGGTGTAATTGAATTCTGACATTGCCTGATCTCCAATATATTTATTAACCGCAAAATTATACTTCAAAGGTAATCTTTACACTTTATTTTCTCTTGTTTTCTTTGTATAATCAAGTCAAGTAATCATAGGCTAATATTTCAAATATAGATCACGAGGTGAACTTATGACTTCTATTCTGGAAGTAAAGAACCTGGTTAAAAAATACGGCGACTTTACGGCAGTGGATGATATATCTTTTGACATCCAGGAAGGTGAGATCTTCAGCCTTTTGGGGCCGAATGGCGCAGGCAAATCCACGACCATATCCGTCCTGTCAACACTCTTTCCTGCCACTTCCGGTGATGCGACCATCTGTGGTCATTCAGTCCGTGAAGATCCAATGAAGGTAAAACAGTCGATCGGGGTGGTTCCGCAGGAGATCGCTTTATATGATGACCTGACCGCCCTGGAGAACCTGCGTTTCTGGGGTCAGATGTACGGAATTTCAGGCAAAGAACTCGATGTGCGAATCAATGAGATAATGGAGGAAATCGGGCTAAAAGATAAGGCCAAACAGCGCATCAAGACCTATTCAGGAGGCATGAAGCGGAGGGTGAATATTGGAGTTGGATTGATGCACAAGCCAAAATTGCTCTTCATGGACGAACCGACGGTTGGCATTGACCCCCAATCGCGCCGTGCGATACTGGACTCGGTCAAGGCATTGAACCAGGCAGGTATGTCCATCCTCTACACCACCCACTACATGGAGGAAGCACAGGAACTTTCCGACCGGGTGGGTATCATCGACCACGGCAA
>CAYSZB010000010.1:41136-48261 GCA_964435475.1 uncultured Anaerolineaceae bacterium
GAATTAACCCGCCAGGTGGGTGAATCGGATACACTGATCCTGCACCTGGGCGAGAGCGAGGATCCCTCACACCTGGCAGCAGCCCTGGCATCACTTGAAGGCGTGCTGCAAGCAAGCCCCACGGATCACCAGGTCGCGATCGTCACATCTTCGGCAGAGCAGCTGCTGGCAGCGGCTGTATCACGAGCCAATGAACTGGGTATCAAGATCCAATCTGTAGATATCCGTGAGCCCAACCTTGAGGCGGTATTCCTGCACCTGACCGGGCGTGCATTGAGAGATTAGCCATGGGTATCAAAAAACTATTACTCATCGCTGTAAAAGACCTGCGGCTGATCTTTCGGGACAAGTCTGCACTGGTGCTGATGCTGATCGCGCCCTTCGTGCTGACGGTTGGCATGGGCGCGATCACAGGACGTTTTTCAGGAACTGTGCAAACCAGCATCGCAGACATCCCTGTTATGATCGTCAACCAGGATGAAGGTCCCCTGGGTGAAATCCTGATCGATGTATTCCAGTCAACAGAGCTTGAGACCCTCCTGGAACCCCAGGTGTCGGAAAGTTACAATCAAGCCAAGGAAATGGTGGATGCCGATAAAGGCGCGGCAGCGATTTTCATTCCCCGGGGTTTTTCAGAGTCAGTTTTCAGCACACAAGAAAACACAAGTGACGAAATTCTCAAGATTGAATTCTATGCCAACCCGACTTCGCCCACCGGGGCAGGTGTTATCAAGACGATCCTCGAGTCATTCCTCAACCGGGTGGAAGTGAACCGGGTGTATGGAGAAGTTTCCATCAGCCAGATGATCAATAATGGCCTGATCAGCCCTGATATGATCCCGGTTGTCCAGGCTGAACTGGCCCAGCAAAGCGGGGCAACGATTGGTGAAAAATCCTATATCAGGATCAACCAGCAAACTGCCACCGGGCAGGCGGTCAAGTTCGACATCCTGGCTTACATGGCACCCGGCATGGCATTAATGTTCCTGATGTTCACCGTAACCTATGGCAGCCGGTCGCTGCTGTTGGAAAACAGGTCCGGCACTCTGCCGCGCATGCTGGTTTCGCCAACCCGGTCAGGATACATCCTGGGTGGAAAGGTGTTGGGCATTCTCTTTACCTCGATCGCCCAGCTGGTCATCCTTATCGGCGGCACTTCTCTCCTGTTTCACCTCAAGTGGGGAGATCCGCTCGGAGTCACCCTGCTCATCCTGGCAGCTGCGTTCGCCGCCACAGGCTGGGGCATGCTGATCGGAGCTTTCCTCAAAACACCCGGCCAGATCGCCGTAGTTGGCTCTGCCGTGATGCTGATCTTTGGTATTTTGGGAGGCAGCTTTTTTGATCTCAGCATGCTGCCACCGGTCATCCAGGTTATCAATAAGATCACACCCAACGCCTGGGGTATCGAGGGTTTTTACACCCTCTCGCTGGGTGGCACTCTCAAAGACATTGGCACGCCTCTCCTCGCCCTGGCGATTATGGGCAGCATATTATTTGCCATCTCAGCCATCTGGATCAACCGCCGTGGTTTGGCGCGAAAGTAGGTGACATGAAAAAGATACTTGCAATCGCTCTGAAAGACACCCTGCTCAGGTTCACCAGCCCGATGGAATGGGCATTCTTTATCATCATGCCTGTTTTTTTCATTTTTATGCTCAGCGGTGGTACTGGCGCTCCCAAAGATCCACGCATCACCCTTTACGTGGTAGACCAGGCAGAATCTGACCTGTCTCAAATGCTTTTCAGCGAGTTGGAAAAATCCAGCTCGGTAAGGCCTGTGGCCAAAGAATTGGATGAAGCGACATCGGATTTTGAGGCACGACAAATCTCTGCGATCGTAATCATCCCGGAGACATTCACATCACAGACATTCATGGATGGCAGTGCCGATGTTGAATTCAGGCAACAACCCAACAACACCAATGCCCTGATCGATCTCCAGGCCCTTCAGGTTGCCCTGGACCGTATCAGCGGCGGTGTGGACGTGGCAGTCAAAAGCACGGAACTGGCTGACAACATCAGTCCTTTTGATTCCGGCACTTCAAGGCAGGCATATTTTGAAGAAACCCTGAAACTGAGCCAAACGCGGTTATCTGGATCCCCCTCAAGGGTCAGTGAAATATCAGGTGAAACCGAGGATCAGATCCAGTACGACCCGAAAGCCAACAGCGTATCCGGGCAGATGATCACCTGGGTGTTCATCCCCCTGATCGGCATCTCCGCCATGCTTGCCATGGAACGCCAGACAGGCACCCTGAGGCGCATCCTGGTCACACCGACCAGCAAAGCAAAATATATCGGTGGCACCATATTTGGACAGGTCGTGACAGCCATGATCCAGATGGCGATCCTGATCACTTTTGGCTGGCTGGTCTTGAAGATCAACTGGGGTAATTCGATCCTGGCATTGGTCATGATCATCGCCTCATCCACCCTGGCGGCGGCAGCCCTGGGCACCATGTTGGGCACCTTTGTCAAAACTGAAGGCCAGGCTAATGGGCTGAGCATCATGGTCGGCATGGTCATGGCGATGCTGGGCGGCTGCTGGTACCCGATCGAGCTCTTCCCGCAGGTCATGCGCCAGGCCGCCAGGATCTTTCCCACAACCTGGGCCATGCAGGGCTTGTTGGACATTTCAGTGCGCGGGCAGGGGGTTCAAGGGGTGTGGCTTGAAACAGTTGTGTTATTGGGTTTTGCGCTATTGTTCTTCACGATCGGTGTGCTGCGCTTTAAGTATGATTAACCGGTTGACATAAATCAACCATTCCTTTATGCTTAACTGTGGGAATGGTTAGGTCCCGGTGGGCCTCCCGGTCTTCAAAATCGGTGTCGGGACGCGTTGCGCTCTGTGGTGGGTTCGACTCCCATCCATTCCCGTCCAACAAAAAAGGATCACAGTGAATGTGATCCTTTTTTGTACCTAATTTATTTTTCAAGCCATCTCGTACTTCTCAAGGTGAATATGCTTTTCGGGGATATGCAAAGCATGCAGGCACTTGCCCACCGCATTGGTCATGGGGAGTGGCCCACAGAGGAAATAGATCCAATCCTTGTAATTCTCAGGCAGATGCCTGGCAAGAATGGATTGGGTGATATAGCCTTGTTCGCCCTGCCAATCGGCGGGTGGATTTTCCAGGACATGGATTAATTTCAAGTTCAATTGTTTCTGCAAAGTTTCCAATTCTTCACGGTAGATGATATCCTCATAACCAGGGTTGCCATACACGAATATGATCTGTCTTTCATCTTTGCGGCTGGCAAGGGTACGCAGCATGCTCATCACCGGTGCGGAACCGATCCCGCCGGCAATAAAAACGATTTGCCTGCAGGCAAATTTATCCACGGAGAATGAGCCGTAGGGACCGTCCACAAAGACCCTGTCACCCGGTTTGAGCTGTTTGATTTTTGCTGTGAAGTCGCCCAGTTCCTTGATGGTCAGAGAAAAAGAGCCATCTGTTACATCTGCATTACTGGAAAATGAGAAGGGGTTTTCATTGTAGACCAGTGGCGATTTCGTGCTGATCCAGGCAAATTGACCGGCTGAATACTTGAACCCCGGGTGGCCTACCGGTTGCAGTTCAAGAGACCAGGAGGAATTGCGCTCCTGCTTGATATTTTTTACCGCATAGGGCTTTTGAGCCAACATGAGAGGCTTGATCAACTTGACGATCAGGATCATCAGGACCCATAATGCTGTTAAGCCGATCCAGACGACCTTGTTGACCGGGTGGGCAAGATAGCGATTTACAATGAACATATGCCATAAACCCAAACCAACCGCCAGGTAGGTCATCAGGTTGTGCAGGTAGCGCCAGATATCATAGCGCAACTTGATCGGTTTGCGCCAGACTGAGGTGATGATCAAAATGATCACGGCAACCACTGACAATACAGCGGATTGTATACGCCAGGAGGAAGATTCTGCAAAGATATTCAGGATCCTGAGAGGAACGCCATCAAAGAAAAGCAGGATCGGGTGCAGTAGAACAAGAACGGCTGAAATTATTGAAAGTTTATGATGGACATCGTAAAATTTTTCCAATGGGAAGTTGCGTGCAACCAGTCTTACCCGTGAGGTGGGAATCAGTTGGAAACCCATTAATGACATGGCAACAAAACCGATGATCACTGATGCTTCTCGAAGAAATGTACGTTCTTCAGGATAGGGGAAAATAAAAAGCAAAACTATCGGCAAGAATATCAGTAAGAAAAAAACAATGGTCCACAAGATCGTTTTGGTCGGTTTTTGGTTCATTCATTCCTCATTTCAATTTTATTTAAAAGATAATTCAATTTAGCTTACAGTCAGACTATTAGAAACATATACAGCAATTATAAATTGCCCCTTTATTGATTACAATATTGGCAATAATTTTATCAAAGTTTTTTTGAAAGACAAATCAATGGATGCACAACCCAGTACAGACGAACTTACTCAATTTATCAGTGAATTGTTCACCATAGAAGATATCACGCTGGGAGATCACAGGCAAGGTTTTGTCGCCAGGTATCGCGGCATGCTTAAAGGCACTGATAGCGAGTCTGCTTTTAACAAGGTCAAAGATAAGATGGACTCCCTTGGCTTATTACCTATTCTCCGCCCGGATGGAGAACGCCAGGAACTGCTGCTGGTTAAAGCCCCTGAACACAAAAAGAAGACCAGGCTGTGGGTCAACCTCGTCCTTTTTATAGCCACATTCATCAGCGTCCTTTTCGCTGGTGCGCTCTACTCGGCCACAAGCGATCCCTTTACCTCTCCATTGGATCTTAAAGCCATTGCCCGATTCTTATGGAGTGGTTGGCCATTTGCGGTCAGTTTTATGGCGATCCTGGCGACCCACGAATTTGGCCATTACCTGGTCGGTCGACTGCATCGCGTTAAAGTGACCCTGCCCTACTTCATCCCCTTCCCCTTCAGCATGATCGGTACGATGGGTGCTTTTATCAACATGAAAGAGCCGCCGCGCAACAAAAAGCACATGCTGGATATTGCCATGGCAGGACCGCTGGCCGGCCTGATCATGACCATCCCCGTGCTGATCATCGGCCTGAGCCTGTCAACCGTTGAACCCATCCCGGCTGTGATCCCTGAAGGGCTCGGGTTTCAGATCGAAGGCAACTCCATTCTGTATTTGCTGCTGAAATACCTGGAGTTTGGCAGACTGCTCCCCCAACCGGCAAGTTATGGTAACATCGGACCTGTGCTTTACTGGCTGCGTTATTTCTTTACCGGCACACCTTTGCCATTGGGCGGATTGGATGTCATGATCCATCCCGTTGCCTGGGCCGGCTGGGCTGGTCTGCTGATCACCTCCCTCAACCTGATCCCGGCTGGTCAACTGGATGGCGGGCACATTTTTCATGTCCTTTTCAGCCGCAAGGGATCGAAGATCGCCTTGTGGGTGATCGTTATCACCCTGGCAGCGCTGGGTTTTGCCTGGAATGGCTGGTGGTTGTGGGTCATGCTGATCCTGTTCTTTGGCAGAGGTCATGCCGAACCGCTTGACCAGGTGACACCCCTTGACAACAGGCGCAAGATCCTTGCCGCTGTGATGCTGGTCATCTTCATCCTGATCTTTATGCCAGTACCCTTGCTTGTCATTGCCGGATAATTATGAAAACCAAGAAGAAAAATCAACTTTACGCAACCTGGGCGATCCTGCTATGCACGATCCTGGCTGCCTGCTCTTTAACCCCGGGCAAATTGACAGGAGAACCCGCAAAGGAGCAAACAGGCACACCTGGAATTTCTGAAACCAGCCAGGCTGAGGTCGTGACTCAGCAACCAGCCAAACCAACACCTTCCCCGACCCGACCGGCTTATCTTGAGGTCGATGAACAGGCGCTGAACGGTGTCAGCCTGGAGTTCTTGCACCCCTGGACCAATGAAACCAACGCTGCCATCCAGGCATTGGTGTCCCAATTTAACAAGAATAACCAGTGGTCCATCCGGGTGAACGCGACATCATTCGGGGGTGCAGAAGCGTTGCAGGAAGAGCTTAAAGATCGGCTTGGTACAGGAGACATGCCGGATGTGGTCGCGATCAACCCCTACCTGGTTCAAGGGTTGGATGGAGACTACTTTTGGCTTGACCTTTCGCAGTTCATTACAGATGATAAATGGGGACTGGACACAGACACATTGAAGGCCATCCCGGATGTTTTTCTTGAACAAAACACCGTTAACGGCAAAGTGATCGGCCTGCCATTTGGCATGAGCGGCTCTTTCCTGATGTATAACCTATCGTGGGCAAAAGAATTGGGGTTTACTGAGCCGCCCTCCACACCGGGTGAATTACAGGAACAGCTTTGTGCAGCCTCCAAGGTCAAATTGACGGATAATGATTTCGAAAACAACGGCACCGGTGGGATGTGGATCAGTAACAGCCCTCTGGCGGTATATGCCTGGTATGGAGCATTTGGCGGACAGGCCCACAGTGGTGACGGATCCGCCAGTTTCAACAACCAGGCGACTGGTGACAGTTTTTTGTACATCAAGGACCTTTTCGACCAGAGTTGTGCCTGGATCGGGCGCCAACCAACACCTTATGACTATTTTGCGAACAGGTACACCCTTGCCTATCCCGCATCCCTGATCGACCTGCATGCCCAGGAAAGTGCCTTTGCTGTGTCGGAGAACCAGGATGAGTGGATCCTGATACCCTACCCGACACCTGACGGAAAGGGGAGCTGGATTGTGGATGGCAACTCGCTGATCGTCAAAGTGGCAGAACCTGAAACCCAAATGGCCAGCTGGTTATTCGCGCGCTGGTTGACCTCATCAGCTGCCCAGGATGTTTTTTCCAGGGCAAGCCTGCTCTGGCCAACGCAACTTTTATCAACATCAACATTGGAAAACATAAGCAGCATCCACCCCCAGATGGACGATCTCATCCCGGTAATTGAAAAAGCCCAACCAGCCCCCACTTATCCATCCTGGACTTTCGACCGCCTGCTGCTGCAGGATGCGTTCTGGCAATTCCTGACCGGTTACCAGCAAGAACTACCTGATGTCCTGTCCACTTTGGATGCGATGGTCGAAGAAATGTATGAGATGCAGTATGGCAACTGAGCAAAAGGTGGTCGAAGTTTATACAGATGGCTCCTGCCTGGTCAACCCCGGAC
>CAYSZB010000010.1:48361-52148 GCA_964435475.1 uncultured Anaerolineaceae bacterium
GCCAACATCGATCTCTGGCAGTCGCTGGACCTCGAGATACAGAAGCATCACATCCAGTGGCACTGGGTTAAAGGTCACAATGGACACCGCGAGAATGAAATGGTGGACCGGTTAGCCCGCCAGGCAATTTTCGGCAAGAAGACCTCAACCCCCTGAGGCTATCCCTTTGCTCAATTCTTAGCCTTGAACTTTTTCAGGCGCAGACTGTTGGTTATCACAAAGATGCTGCTGAATGACATGGCAGCTGCTGCCAGCATGGGGTTGAGAAAACCCATTGCTGCCGCCGGGATCAGGATGACATTGTAGAAAAAAGCCCAGAACAAGTTCTGCTTGATCGTTTTCAGTGTCTTGCGTGAAAGCGCAATAGCCGTAGGCACACTTTGCAGGTCACCGCTGATCAAAACGATCGGGGCAGAGGCAATGGCAACATCTGAACCTGTGCCGATGGCTATGCCCACATCCGCCTGGGTCAAAGCCGGGGCATCGTTGATGCCGTCCCCCACCATCGCCACCACATGACCTTCTGATTGGAGCTTTTTGACCTCGCTGGCTTTGTCTCCCGGCAGGATATTGGCTAAAACCCGTTCAATATTGACCTGCCTGGCAATGGCTTGAGCCGTGTGGATATTGTCACCGGTCAGCATGGCAACTTTTAAGCCCATGGCATGCAGACGATCCACAGCCCTGAGCGAACCCTCTTTGATCGTATCCATGATCCCAACAATCCCGATCGCCTTTCCATCCAGGGCAACATAAATCACCGTCTTGGCACCCTGTTCAAGCCTTTCAACATCGTCTTCGATCAAAAGCAAGGGGATCGTTAACGATTCGAGGAGCAAGCGGTTGCCAATAACCATTTTTTTGCCTTCGACATCCGCCATGACACCTTTGCCGGTCTTTGACCGGAACCCGGAGATGGGCAAAAGGTCGAGATTTCTGGCCTTTGCCTCAGCAGTGATCGCCTCGCCCAACGGGTGCTCGCTTCCTGCCTCCACTGAAGCTGCCAACTGCAGAAGGTCATCCTGGCTGAGAGCATCGTCGTAAACCACAATTTCACTCACGCTTGGTTGCCCGCGGGTTATGGTACCGGTCTTGTCGAGCACCACGACATCGATCGCCCCGGATCGCTCGAGGCTTTCGCTGGACTTGACCAGAATGCCCATTTCGGCGCCTTTGCCCGTGCCCACCATCACCGCGGTGGGTGTGGCCAGGCCCATGGCACAGGGACAGGCAATGACCAGAACAGCCACCATGTTAATTAAGGCTCTTGTTAAGACTGTGACTTCTGAACCAGGCGGGACAGGGACCAGGAAAAACCAGACAAGGAAAGTAACCAGGGAAATGGCAATCACCACCGGAACAAAAACAGCCGAGATCCTGTCTGCCAGGTTCTGGATGGGCGCCTTGCTTGCCTGGGCTGATTCAACCAGTTTGATGATCTGGGAAAGCGCGGTATCCTTGCCGATCTTTGTGGCTTCAAACTTGATGAAGCCCAGTTTGTTGATCGTTGCCCCATAAACAGTGTCTCCGGGTTGCTTTTCCACAGGCAGGGATTCCCCTGTCAACATGGATTCATCCACACTGGAGTGACCTTCAACGACGACACCATCCACGGGCAGCTTTTCACCCGGGCGCACCAGCACAATATCACCGATGAGCACTTCATCGACTGCAACCTCAACCTCGATGCCATCGCGGATGACATAGGCTCTGCGGGGGCGTAAATTCATTAATTTACGGATCGCATCACCTGCCCCACCTTTGGCCTTCGCTTCCAGGTACTTACCCAGGCGTACCAGGGTGATGATCACGGCCGAGGTTTCAAAATAACCATGCCCCGGGACAACACCCAGGGTCACAAAAACCGAGTAAACATAGGCAACTGTTGTGCCCAAGGCCACCAGGACATCCATGTTGGCAGATTTGTTGCGGATGGATTTATAGCCGTTGATGTAATATTGGGCACCAACTAAGAACTGGACGGGGGTGGCAAGGGCAAAGAACAACCAATCCAGCCACCCGGCATGCGCCAGGGTCATTGGCAAAATGCCAAAATCCCGTGCCATGGATAAAATGAAGAGGGGTGCTGTGAATAGGATGCTGATCAACAGGAAATTGCGCTGTTTGCGTATCTCGCTTTGACGGGCTTTAAATTCCACGTCTTCCTGTTCAGCGCCTTCATCGATCACCTTGAAACCCACCTGGCGGATCGACTGCCGGATATCATTCTGGCTGATCAAGGTCGGGACATAGGTGACAATGACACGTTCTGCGGCAAGGTTGACCCGAGCGGAAATGACCCCATTGATGCTCATCAAGGCTTTTTCTATGCGCAGTGAATCCGACTGGTCAGATAAACCCTGCAGCAGGATCGAAGCTTCCCCCATCGCCACCTGGTAACCCGCGTTTTTAACCTGAGCGATTAGCCCATTCAGGTTTGCTTTTTGGGGGTCGTAAGATATAGAGGCGCGTTCAGAGGAAAGGTTGACATTGGCAATGTCAACCCCATCCACCTTTAATAGACTGCGCTCTACTGTTGCCACGCAGTTCGCACAGGTCATCCCCAGGATTGGCAGGGTTATCTGAAGATTCTTATCCATAATTACGCCTATATGGCAGGGGGATAGTTGATCTCCCTTAATCGCTCAATGATCCCTTCTTTGGTCGCAGGCAGGTCAAAATCAACCGTCACCTCTTTGGTTTCGACAACCGCATCCACCTCATCCACCCCATCGAGTTGGGATAATGCCTGCTTTATGTGCATGGTGCAGTGCATACAACTTATATTGGGAACAAGAAACTTAATGCTTTCCATTTTTTTATCCTTTCACTCGTAATTCTGATACACTTATCAAAATTAACTAAACCTGATATTTATTATAGTTTAATTCATAAATATCGCCTGTAGATGTGTATACAAAGAACATATGAAGACCATTAACGAGATCAATGCCTTTTTACTGGATATGGATGGTACTTTTTACCTGGGAGATCATTTGCTGCCTGGTGCGCTTGTTTTTTTGCATACTCTCAAAGAAAAAGGCAGGAAATTCAGCTTTTTAACCAACAACTCTTCCAAGAATCGCCTTGAGTACCAGCAAAAGCTGATCCGCCTTGGCTTGAAAGCTGAAGATGCAATTGTCCTTACCTCCGGAGATGCCACTGTGCGCTACCTGCTTGAGCACACAGGTTACAGGAGGGTGTATCTTGTCGGTACCCCCGGCCTGGAGGATACATTTAAGGCTGCCGGGCTTACCCTGGATGAACAGAACCCGGAAGTAGCGGTGTTGGGTTTTGACACAACCCTGACTTATCACAAGATCTGTACTCTCAGCAACCACCTGGTCAAGGGGCTTCCCTTCATCGCCACCCATCCGGATATTAATTGCCCAGTACCGAGTGGCTTTATCCCGGATATAGGCTCCATGCTTGCCATGATCCGGACATCAACCGGCAGGGAACCTAACCTGGTTATCGGCAAGCCCAACCGCTTGATCGTTGACATGCTGGCTGATTCTTTAGGCGAAAAGGCGGAGGATTGTGCCATGGTAGGCGACCGTCTGTATACAGATATTGCCCTGGGCAAGACCTCGGGGGTAACGACCATTTTGATGCTGAGCGGTGAGACCAAGATTTCAGACCTGGAGGGATCGGATATCCGACCGGATTACATTTTTGACGACCTGGAAGCGTTGAACAAAGAGATATCATAATAATTCTCAGCTGTTTTTTCCTGTAACTACATATTATTTTGCGCAAAGCGCATTGTCAAGTAAACCAAATTTTA
>CAYSZB010000011.1:0-46553 GCA_964435475.1 uncultured Anaerolineaceae bacterium
AAGCATTTGTGCAGACAAGAAATAAATACACAGGAGCGCCAAAAGGACTGGAACCAATGTCGACAAAAAACATAATATTAAGATATAATTAACAGGAGTGGAGGGCGATCATGGACGACAACGAAAAAATTACACATGTCCCAAGCAAAGTTCTGAACCGGAAGCTTAATTTCATCCTGGTTGTTGTCATTCTGAATTTTCTTGTCTTTATCGGGGCGCTTGCATATTATTTTATGTACCTGTAATTTACTTCCCATAAAATAAACAATAAAAAGCTACCGCCTGGTAACAGGCGGTAGCTAGTCATAATTTGACCAGAAGTTATTATAAAGCGCAGTAGCGCTCTACTTTAGCTTCAATAACCTTAAGGCTGCCTTCCCAGAAGCTCTTGGATCGGATGTCGATCCCAAAGCGGGCTGCCAGGTCTGCTGCCGTTCCTTCGCCAGTGCTTGCCAGCAGTTTCATGTATTCCGGCACGAATGCTTCGCCTTTTTGCTGGTAAATTGCAAATAGTCCCAGTCCAAATAAGAGGCCAAAAGCATAGGGGAAGTTATAAAAAGAGAGGGTTGTGCTGTAATAGTGTGGTTTCCAGGTCCACATGTATTTGTGCAGGTGATCTTCATCCAACCCGTCGCCATAAGTTGCCATCTGGGCGCGTTCCATGATGTCACACAGGTCCTCGGCGCTCAATTCACTCTTTTCGCGGCGTTCAAAGACCTCCTTCTCGAACAGGAAGCGTGAATAAATATCCACGATGACCTGCGAATCGCCGATCAGGGAGGTCTCAAGGATCGCCAGTTCCTCCTGGGGGTCCGTCACCTCGGAAAGGATCGCGTTTGAGACGATCGTTTCGCACATGATCGAGGCGGTTTCAGCCATCGTCATCGGTGTGGTGCGCTGGATCTCTGTTTTCCCGGCTTTGAACATACAGTAATTGTGAAAACCGTGGCCCAGTTCATGTGCCATCGTCGAAACCTGGTCCAGCGAGCCATCAAAATTGCACAGGATGCGCGATTCCTTTACGACTGGCACAGACATGCAGAAGGCACCGCCCCGTTTTCCTGCGCGTTGTTCAGCATCGATCCAGTAGTTTTCGAAAGCTTTTCTGGCGAACCCCTCCAGTTCAGGCGTAAATGTGGCAAAGTTCTTCAGGATCAACTCCCTGGCTTCCTCGAAGCTGTAGGTCTTGCTGACCTTACCCACCGGCGCAAAAAGGTTCCACCAGGGCAGTGCCTCCTGCCCAAAGCGTTTGGCTTTTGCCCTGAAATAGCGCCTGAACATCGGGAATGAGTCTTGCATTGCACCCATCATGGCGTCCAAAGTCTCCTGGTCGATGCGTGCCATGTCTAGCGCACTGTGCAGGGCATCCCGGCGACCCCGGTGCTTGTTCAACGTGTTGACCGTTCCTTTGATCCCATTCATCGCTGCTGCGATCGGCTCTTTGATCTCTTCCCAGGCCTTAAGTTCAGCCTCATAAGCCTTTTTGCGGGTCGCCTCATCCGGGTGCCCATGTAAATTGATCACCGCCGGCATGGGCAGTGTCTTCATCTCACCACCTACCTCGATGGAAACTGTCTTTTGTGAGGTAACTGTGCCTTGCAATTGTTCCCAGGCTCTACCACCCGAGAGGTTCAACTCTCCCGCCAGCACTTCCTCCCCTTCGCTCATCAGGAATTGAGCCTGGTCGGCATTTTCCAACAGGGCAAAGGCATGTGCTTTTGCGCTGCCCTCTACCTCAAGTGCCGCAGGTAGAAAAGCCTTCACCTCGCCAAGCCATGCCTGTAGCCTGGTATTGAGCGTCCGCACCGGCAGCATCAGGATGCCAAAGCGCGAATTCAGGCGCATGGCATCTTTGTTGTATGAATCGGTGCTGATAAATCCATTTAAATAAGCCCTGATGGTATTTGTTTTAAGAAACAAGCCATTGAACCGGTCAACCACCACTGATAATTTCTCTGCCATCAGGCTCGCCGGGGTCTTAGCATTCATCGGGATGAGGTTCTCCTGGAAATAGCGTTCAATTGCCTTGCATTCTTCGCTGACCCATTGAATATCTGCTTCCAGGTGAGGGCTGTTTAGACTTTCATAAACATTGGATAGGTTCCAGTGGGGAATTTTGTCTGTCATTTTTTACTCCTTCAGTTTTGTTGCACTGATTATAACTGATGCGCATCATCAGGCGGTTTTTTTGACAGGGAATGGTTTTTCCTATAAAACAAACCCCCAAAAAGAATTGAGGGATGGGTTTGTGCCCATCCCTCTGATCGATCAGCAGATCAAGGTTTTACATTCTTTGCATAGATTCCTTTTAGAAGGATGAAAGCACTATGGATCAGGTCAATGCTCATCACCACCAGGAGGAAGATCAGGAACCATCTCACGAAATCAAATTGGAAGAGGGTTTGTAATCCTTCAATACCATCTACCGGGAACCCTGCCGCCTTGGCTTTGTTTACATCAAACGCCAGTAATTTACCTGCCTTCAGCATTGCGGAAACCAATGCGATCTCCGAAACTTTGATGGCTATCCCAAGCATCCTGGCGATCACATCATATTGCATTTTGTATAACAACCAGCAATTGACCAGCAAATCGAGCCCGGTATTGATGGCGATCCATGGAATGAATGCCTTGAACGCATCGGTAAAGATCGGTACCATGAACCACTGTTCATCCACCCTCCACCACATGCCCGCCCATCGCTCAAACAGGAAGATCCAGAATACCAGGGCAATTGAGCCAAAGACGATCCCCAAAACAGGTTCCCAGGCTTTGATCTTGTCTCTTTCCGAAACCAGCTCGGGAAGCTCACTGGTTTTCCAATTCCTCTTCTCTTCCTCCAGAAATTCAAGCGCTTTTCCCTGGTTAACCTGGGGAAAGAACCGTGTCAGGATCATCAATACGATCGCTGCCGTGCCTATGATACCCACCCCGACCTGCCAGACCTGGCCTATTAGTTCCCAAATGCTCCAAAAGGGACTTTTACCACCGCTTAGTGCAAAAGACAATAGCCCTGCAAAGAACACAACCGCTGTTACTACTGGTGTCAGATAAACCACGATGATACGAAATATGGTGTTATGTTGTGATCCAATCAGGTTGTCGCCGGGCAGATATGCCGCAGCAACTGACCTGGGGGAACCCATTTTCCGCAGCTCGGTCTCCAGGAAATCCTCTGTCAATATTTCCTCAGTTCCATAGTGATCTTCCAGGGTATCCATCAGGTTGGCCTGGATCTCAGCAATCATGTCCTTCCGTCCCTGCAGGGGTAGGTGACGTTCAACACCCAGGAGGTAGCGCTCCAATAAAATTTGACTTTTTTCTGATAATTTCATTTGATGATCTCCTCTATCACTTGCAATTGTTCCTGCCATTCATGGCGCAGTGCTTCCATGACAGCAGCCCCCATTTCATTTAATTGGTAATATCGTCTCGGTCGTGCATCCTCAATGATCCAGTCACTCTGCAGGTAACCCTGGCTCTCCAGTCGCCGCAAAAGCGGGTAAAGGGTATCCTGTGTGATCTCGAAGCCTTTCTCTTCGAGCTTGCGAAGTAGCGAGTAACCGTATTCCTTGCTTTCAAGTTGACTCATCACGACCAACACGATCAAACCACGGCGCAACTCTGCGCTCAACTGCCGGACTTGCTCTTCTATCTTTTCTGGTTCAATCATGACTATAGTATACTGTATATTATACAGTAATGTCAATAGACATTATTATATTTTACAAATCATTAACAATTTACAGTAACAAGATTTGCATATTAAACTAATGCTTCAGTGGAGGTGTGATCTCACCATTTACAAATATCAGAAAAATTCTATTCCATGGCTCGAAGGGGTCATGCTGCCCCTCACCCGACCCAATTAAGTTATACTTGTCAAGCAATGAACAATATATCAAACGATCCTCAAGACCAAACGGTCATCTGCCAGGTCACCTCTGAATGGCACCTGCTCCTCGAACAACCCTACCAGCATAGGATTGAGGATAATTCCCTCATCCTTTGGACCAAAGGTCGCAGCATCATTGCCGCGTCTTTCCGCCTCCCGCCCGAACTTTCGCGCGATGAACTTCTGTCCAGGCTGAAGTCACGACCTTCCGCCGGCATCCTGGATGTCTATGAATCAGTCCAGGACAATATCTACCGCCTTGCTTTTTTACAGAGCGAAACCCTAGAAAAGGACCAGTCCCGCCTGGCCATGCATACCTTCACCATCTCCCGGCAGTCCTGCCTTCAGGTTGGTTTTTACTTCGACCTCCCCGCCGACGTGCAGTGGGCAAAACAAACCTGGGACACTGTTTCAAATCAACCCCTTCAAGAGGAACTACATCATGAGTACGATTAAACCCCAAACCGGTTTCCTGGCTTTTTTTGACATCCTCGGTTATAAGCAGATCATTCTCAATAATGACATCCACAAAACCGCCCAGCTCGTCTCGGACACCCTCGTCACCATGCCATCCAGCATCATCAACAATGTCACCGGGCCGGATCAGGATGCAGAAATAAAACCTTTCGACCAGGCCACATGGAATGAGAATCTCTCAAAGGTCAACTGGCTGATTTTTTCTGACAGTATCCTGGTCAGTCTGCCCTTTGACCCTCAATCCGCGATCGCTGATCTGCTCCAATCCTATGCCGCCTTTGTCACCGTCTGCGCCACCTTGATGAGCCGCACCTTTAAAGCAGGCTTTCCTTTGCGGGGCGCCATATCGGTGGGTGAATTCTTCATCCAGGACCGCACCTTTGCCGGTAAACCCATCATCAATGCCTACCGCACCGCCCAGGACCTGGAGTTCAGCGGGTGCATCCTTGATGAGGATGCCAACAACTTCATCAGTTACCTGCGCAAGGAAGTGATCAAACAGGGCAATGAAAACCTGCTCACCATGCTGGACCAGACGACCATCCTCTACATCGTCCCCAAAAAGAACGACTCTTCCGAACGTCACCGCGCCATTAACTGGGTATCCCTGGCGCTGCCTGGTTTTCCCCAGGTGGAGGGCAATGTCCGCGATTATGTTTACAATGCCTTCCTGATGCATAACAAGATCGCTGTACCCCAGGTACAGGCCAAGATCAATAACACCGAAATGTTTGTCCGCCATGTCCTGACCAATTTGCAGATCAAACCCTGGACCTCCTGACCATATAAAAACAGGTTTACCCCACTTAAAACAAAAATGAGATGATCGTTGACCGCTCATCTCATTTTTTGGTCTTGCTGATCTTTCAGGAACTACTTCTTATCCTTCTTGCCCTTCTTTTCTTTCTTGTCCTTCTTGTCTTTCTTGCCCTTCTTTTCTTTCTTGTCGCCCATTGGTGTTTCTCCTTTCTTTGGGGTTTCTGTGGTTGTCGCCGAAGGCGAAGCAACCTCTTTTCCATCCTTCTTAGGATGCTTTTCCGGACCTTCCGATTTTTCCTTAGCCTTGCTTCCTGCTTTTGGTTCTTCTTCGATCATCCGCCAGAAGCCGACCAGGTCCCCGGAGATTTCTCGGTCCAACTCTGCCCAGGAGTGAATGCCAAGCACAAGGTATGCCAGGCTGCCTGTAGGCAGAGAATCCACCTTACCATCCATGATCTGCAGCAATGCCTCCAGCCCCGGGTTATGCCCCACGACCATCACCCGTTCCACCGTGTCAGGCAGTTCTTTCAACTCTTGAAAATAGGCATCCGGTTCTGCCATGTAGAATTCCTTCGCCTTGGTGATGGACTTCTTACACTTGCAGATCTTGCCAATGATTTCGGCTGTATCGAAAGCCCGCACCGCATGCGAGGTCAGGATCAGTTGCGGCACCAGTTCGTTCTCCAACAAAACATGCCCCAGGTATTCCGCCTCGTGAATGCCCCGCTTCTTTAATGGGCGGTCCTTATCAGGGAGGTCTTTATCTTTCCAACTGGATTTTGCGTGTCTGACGATAAGTAAAGTCTTCATGGTAACACTCCATGCTTTCCTGGATTCACTTGCTCAATACTATTTCAATCTTATCACGATTCAAAGCTGCGATTCCATAAAATCTTAGTGTTTTTGGAAAAATCTTGAGGTATCAATATACATTGGTATTAACCAAGTGACCTCGAATGATATACTATTTTACAAAATAAACAATATTGGCTGACATGAACAAAGAAAATCGCAACATCCTCTTAACCTGTGGGGTCATCCTGTTGATCGTGATCCTCTGCCTCTCAGTAGTGATCGCTATTGGCGCAGGAATTTTCCTGGTCTCACCAAAAAACCAGGTCGCACCAACGTCGACCCTACCACTACCCACCCCATTGCCAACCTCATCCACAGGGTCAGACCTTGACATGTCGATCGCCACCCAGATGGACTTGATCCAATCCCAGGTGATCGTCCTGCGCGGTCTTGACCCCACGCAAGCCATCTCCCGTATGCTGCTCAGTGGAGATCAATTGCGCGAAAATGTGATCAACGATTTTCTGAGTGAATACACCCCGCAGGACGCTCAGCGTGATGCGCGGGTTCTACATTTATTGGGTCTGCTTCCCCCTGGTTTTGACCTGGTCGATTTTTACACTGAACTCTACAGTGAACAGATTGCAGGTTACTATGATAATGAAGCCCAGGCAATGTATGTTGTTCAAGGCACTGCCTTTGGAGGCAATGAGCGTATGACCTATGCCCATGAATATGTCCACGTATTGCAGGACCAGGCCTTTGACTTCATTGGTGGTTTGAAATATGATGATGAAAATTGTGAAGCTGATAGTGAGCGCTGCGCCGGTATCCAGGCATTGATCGAAGGGGATGCCACCCTGACCGAACTGAAATGGTTCCAGGAATACAGCACCCAGCAGGACTATGAAGACATCATGGAATTCTACCAGGCTTACCAAAGCCCGGTTTATGATCAGGCACCAAATTACATGCAGAAGGATTTTATGTTCCCTTATGAAAAAGGTCAACAGTTTGTACAGCACTTGTTTGACAGGGGTGGTTACAAAGCAATCAATAATGCCTATACCAATGTTCCCGTGTCAACCGAGCAGATCCTGCACCCTGAAAAGTATCCTTATGATAAACCGCTTGAGGTTGAACTGCCTGACCTCAGCAGCGCCTTGGGACCAGGCTGGCAGGAGACAGAACGCAATGTCATGGGCGAGTGGTATACCTACCTCCTTCTCGCCCATGGCTATGACCCTCAATTCAGGGTGCCTGAACAGAAAGCGGAGGATGCCGCTGAGGGTTGGGGTGGTGATACCTACCTTGTTTACGAGAATGAAAACACTGCTGAGACGGTTTTTGTTATGGTAAGTCTTTTTGATACCACCCGTGACCTGGATCAATACGTATCGACATTCAAGGATTACGGCGACCTGCGCTGGGGTAACCCGGCAGACCGCTCAAAAAATGAAAGTCTCTGGCAGAAAGATGGAATTTACAGTTTGTTCATCAATGACGCAGAGTCCACGACCTGGATCATGGCACCGCGCATGGACCTGCTCCAATCCATCCGGCAAACACTGCCGTAAAGGATAAATCTTATGGCACTGGTCACAGAACGCATCCAGGCTTTGCTCTTCGATATCGATGGCACATTGAGCGACACCGATGATCACATGACGGATCGCCTTGCCAGGATGCTGCAACCGGTTAAGTGGCTTTTCAAAGACAAGGATCCCCATTCTTTTGCCCATTGGTTGATCATGGCGGCTGAAACGCCTGGAAACTACTTATACTCTGCCCTGGACACGATCGGCATTGATCGGGTTTTGGCCAGCCTGCTTGACCGCGATGCCCGGCGCAAGCATCTCCGGCGCAAGCCCAGTGACCTGTACCGCATCCTGCCCGGTATCACCCAGATGCTGCAGCAGCTCAGCGCACATTATCCCATGGCAGTGGTCAGTGCCCGCAACGCCTACACCAGCAGTATGTTCCTCAAACACTTTTCTCTTGATCCCTTTTTTAAAGTTGTGGTCACCTCGCAAACCTGCGCCCATACCAAACCATACCCCGATCCCCTCGTTTATGCCGCCCGTGAACTGGGAGTGGCAGTTGAAGACTGTTTGATGATCGGTGATACGATCGTTGATGTCCATGCTGCATTGGCATCTGGTGCCCAGTCAATTTCCGTCCTATGCGGCTTTGGCAGGGAAAAGGAATTACGAAAAGCCGGCACCCACGCCATCCTGGAAAATACCGCCCAATTAAGCGACCTGCTGCTTTCCAGGTGAGAATAAGGATATTCTTTGTAAGGAATGATAAAATCGATTTAGTTTTTATTTAAAAATAATTTTTGGAGAGTTTATGAAGAGTAAAGAGGAATTATCCCAATGGATCAAGATGTATCCTTACCCACGGCGGCGTTTTGTTCGACGCCTGCTAAAATCCGGGATCTCTGTGGCAGCCGGTTTGCTCACGAAGTATGAAGTGAGTGGTCAGGAAAATCTTCCTCCAAAAGGGCCGTACTTGATCGTTGGCAATCACTTTCACTTTCTGGATACCATTGGCCCGATCCATGCCACCAACATTCCCCTGGAATATATCGGTGACATTGAGATGCCCAATGCACCCATGCTGATGAAGATCTTCCCGCGCACCTGGTCCACCCTCAAGGTCGAACAGGGTACTCCCAACCTGGAAGCACTGAATGCCGCCGAAGCTGTTCTTGCCCAGGATGGCGTTCTTGTGATCTACCCCGAAGGGCACACCCACAATCCACCCCTTGGCAGAGCTTTGCCCGGAGCAGCCTACCTGGCAATGCGCATGGGCGTGCCGATCATCCCCACCGCCACCTACAGCGACAATAATTTCGACCTTTTTGGCACGATCCGCAAGAAACACCGCCGTCTGCGCATCTGGACACGCATTGGCAAGGCGTTTGGCCCCCTCAGCATGGGCAGTTCCGAACGCCCATCCCGCGAAGAGATCCGGGAAAGCAGCCGTATCATCATGACCCACATTGCCAGGTTATTGCCGCCGGAATTCAGGGGGGATTATGACCTGCCCGGGTCAACCCTGGCTTGATTATG
Organism: uncultured Anaerolineaceae bacterium; assembly: GCA_964435475.1. Taxonomy (GTDB): domain Bacteria; phylum Chloroflexota; class Anaerolineae; order Anaerolineales; family Anaerolineaceae; genus CAYSZB01. Next base: position 9,004 of record CAYSZB010000011.1, read on the forward strand.
TCGGGTTAACAATATTCAGACATTACCCGGGTAAAATCTATCTCTAAAATAACCTGTTCAGGGATGACATATGGAGTATAAGGATTATTACAAGACATTGGGGGTGAGCAAAACAGCCTCACCAGAGGAGATCAAGGCAGCTTACCGTAAGCTGGCTCGAAAAACGCACCCCGACATGAACCCAAACGATCCCAAGGCTGAGGAGCGTTTTAAGGAGATCAACGAAGCGCACCAGGTTCTCTCAGATCCCGAAAAACGCCAGAAGTATGACCAGTTTGGCTCGCAGTGGCAGCAGTACCGCAATTCTGGCGGTCGCCCGGAGGACTTTAACTGGTCACCCTGGTCCCAGCAGCAGGGCGGCGGCTCAACCTACCGCACCATGTCACAGGAGGAATTCTCCCAGATGTTTGGCGGTGGACTGGGGGGCTTTTCGGATTTTTTTGAAACACTTTTTGGCGGCAGCATGGGAGGATTCTCTTCCCGCTCGACCACCCGCCAGTCTTCCCAGCCCCGTGCCCGCAAGGCACAGGATTTTGAACATCCCATCGATATTAGCCTCGAAGAAGCTTATAACGGTACCCAGCGCACATTGACCTTTGAAGATGGTCGGCGCATTGAAGCATCCATCCCGGCTGGCGTGAAAACAGGCGCTCGCATCCGCCTGAGCGGGCAGGCAGGTGGACAATCCGCCAATGTAAAAGCCGGGGATCTTTACCTGAAGGTCAACATCCTGCCGCATGCCACCTTTACCCGCGATGGAGATGACCTCAGGACCACTTTGCCGATCGACATCTACACTGCACTCTTGGGAGGTGAGGTTTCCGTGCCAACCATGGGAAAAGCCGTTCGGTTGACCATTCCCGAAGGCACCGATACAGGTAAGGTTTTCAGGCTCAAAGACCTGGGTATGCCCCTGCTAAAAGAACCCAGGAAACATGGCAACCTCTATGCTACGGTAGAAGTGCACATACCCCCGCATCTTACCAGGGCAGAAAAGGACAAATTCCAGGAGATCAAGCACATGCGCCGATAAAAAACAGCGCCTATTGTGCTTGAACCATAACCACTGACATAAGGCTGACTACTTCATGACCACCATCACCATCTACTGCGGTTCCGCAGACCATCTCGATAAAGCTTATACCCAGGCGGCATTTGACCTGGGTTGCCTGCTGGCCAGGCAGGGCAAAACGCTCGTCTTTGGAGGAGGCAAAACTGGTTTGATGGGCGCGGTGGCGGATGGTGCACTTTCTTTGGGCGGCGAGGTGATCGGTGTGATCAATGAGAGCTTGAATACCCCCCGCCTGGCGCATGCCAACCTGACCCGCATGGAGGTTCTGCCCGACATCCAGGCCCGCAAAGCCCGCATGTCTGAACTGGCGGATGCCTTTATTGCCCTGCCGGGCGGCTTTGGCACATTTGACGAACTCTTTGAGACCCTTACCTGGTCCCAGATCGGCTTACACCGTAAGCCGGTCGGTTTGCTCAACATCAGGCATTATTTTAATCCTCTCCTCCAGATGGTCGATTATGCCATCCATGAAGGCTTTATCTACCCGGAACACCGCTCTTTACTGACCAGCGCGGAAGATCCACAGGAATTACTGAGACTATTGGCTGCCTGGGCACCGCCTGGGGACCTGCAGCGCTGGGTGGAGCGACCGGAATGAATATCATTGAACCTTCCAGTCCCCAACAGGTGGACCTGGGCAAAGCCTCCATCCTGCTGGTCGACCTGGATGAGACCGTTTACCCGTCTTCATGTGAGGTCTGGCCGCTTGTGCGGGAGCGCCTTAACACCTACTTGCACGACCGGCTTGGCTTTGAACCCGCGGTCATCCCCGCCTTGCGGGAGCGTCTATTTTTGACTTACGGCACAACCCTGCGTGGTCTGCAGGTCGAATTCTCAGTCGACACGGATGATTATCTCGAATTTGTTCATGATATCCAGGTCGAAAAATACATGCAGCCCGACCGGGATCTGTACAACACACTGCAAGCCCTTCCCCAACCCAAGTACATTTTTACCAACGCTTCCCGGGACCATGCCAATCGGGTCCTGAGCGCGTTGGAGATCAGCAAATTCTTCTTCCGCATCATTGACATCCAGGACATTGCCCCCTACTGCAAACCCTACCCCGAGACCTATCGCATTGCGATGCAGATCATTGGTGAGGTTGATCCGGGAAAATACCTTTTTATCGATGATGCCCCGCGAAATTTATACACTGCCAGGGACCTCGGCATGCAGGTCTTACAGGTCAGCGAAAAACCCGAAGGTGGGCTGCCCTCAATCCCCCGCCTTGCTGATCTGATCACCCTGTGTAATAACCTGTAGACCCTGGTTATTATTAATTAGGTGACTGGTTTATATCCTCATCATCTAGAATTTTCATTATCAAGTCAACTCTGGGTAATGCTCTAACTTTACCCTTTAAGTCTTATTTAATTTATAATTAAACCATGCAAAAGAGGTCTCGCTCTTCCACCATTGCTTTTTACCTCTCCATTTCTCCCTGGTTGATCGGGCTGGTTGCCTTTGCCATTCTGCCTATGCTCATCTCCCTGGTGGTCTCATTCACCAACTGGGATCTGATCAGCAGCCCCCAATGGGTCGCCCTCAAGAACTACCAGCGCCTGCTCAACGACCCCACCTTTCACCAATCGCTCAAGGTGACATTTCTCTTCACCTTTCTCTATGTGCCGCTTGACCTGGCAGGCGGTCTGTTCCTGGCGATGCTCGTGCGTCCCAAATTACCAGGCATTGGCGTATTCCGTTCGATCTTCTACCTGCCGGTGATCTTCTCCGGCGTGGCGTTCGTGGTTGTCTGGATGTGGATGTTGAACCCCGATGGCGGCCTGGTCAACCTGGCATTGGGTGCCTTCGGCATCCAGGGTCCCCGCTGGCTGATGGACCCCAACTGGTCACTGCCGTCATTGATCCTGATGTCGTTTTGGGGCTGGGGGCGCTCGATGGTCCTATTCCTGGGTGGGCTGCAGGCCATCCCCCGCGATGTCTACGAGGCTGCTGAGATGGATGGCGCCGGCAAAGTGCGCCAGTTCTTTAAGATTACCCTCCCCTTGATCACCCCCATCCTGTTCTTCAACCTGGTGTTGAGCATTATCTCGACTTTCCAGACCTTTACTTCAGCCTTTGTTGCCACCAACGGCGGACCGCTCGATTCGACCCTCTTCCTGGTGCTGTACATTTACCGTCAGGCCTTTCAATTCTTTAACATGGGCTATGCCAGTGCCCTTGCCTGGGTGCTCCTAATGATCATTTTGGTTTTTACCCTCTTCGTCGTTCGCTCGCAGAAATTCTGGGTCTTTTACATCGGGGAGGAAGCCCGTGGCTGATTTCAAAGTCAGGAGAATGCTTTTCAAACCAAAGACCTGGTCAACCATCGCCCGCTACCTGGTTTTGGTCATATTCGGCATTCTCTTCATTGCGCCTGTCTTCTGGATGATCTCCTCATCCCTCAAGGCGGATTACGAGATCTTTTCTTTCCCCATCAAGTGGTGGCCTGAAGAGCCCCGCTGGCAGAATTACCCCGAAGCCTTAAGCCAGTTGCCCTTCGGACGCTTTGCGATCAATACCCTGATCATCGCTATCAGCACGATCATCGGGCACCTTTTATCCTGCTCCATTGTTGCCTATGGTTTTTCGCGGTTTAAAGCGCCGGGCAGCGGATTCTTCTTCCTGGTACTGCTATCCACCCTCATGCTGCCCTACCCGGTGATCATGGTGCCCCTCTACATCATCTTTTCCCGCCTCGGCTGGATCAACTCATTCCTGCCGCTCATTGTGCCCGCATTTTTTGGCAATGCTTTCTACATTTTCCTGCTCAGGCAGTCCTTCAAACAGATCCCTGCTGACCTTGAAGATGCAGCTGTCATGGATGGAGCCACCACCCTCCAGACCCTCTGGTACATCATTTTACCGCTTGCCCGACCTGCCCTGGCAACTGTAGCCATCTTTACCTTCCAGGCTGCCTGGAATGACTTCCTGGGACCGCTGATCTTTCTGCACGACCAGACAAAATACACCCTGATGCAGGGTTTAAGTTTTTTCAGGGGTTCTTATACCGTCAATTGGGCCTATTTGATGGCCGCTTCGCTTGTCGTTTCGCTACCAGTGGTCTTGATCTACGTAATAGCCCAGCGCCAGTTCGTGCAGGGCATCGCTTTCAGCGGGAGAAAGGGTTAATCGCCCAGGCAGGTTCCCACCTGGCGTGCTGCTGTGATCCAGCGGTGGTCGGGTGGGATGGTTTTGGTTAATCCTGCCACTTTTTCCAAAGGCACATCTGCAACCGTATTATTACAGTACCTGACCATCACCCCAAATCTGCCCTGGCTGGCTAATTCTGCTGAATACTCAGCCATCTGGGTCGCCAGGATGCGATCAAAAGCCGAAGGCGTGCCACCCCTGAGCAGGTAACCCAAAATGGTGATGCGGGAGGTCAGTTTGGTGGCTTCTTCCAGCCGGCTGCCCAACAGCATGGTCTCGTTGGTGTACTGCTTCTTTACCTTCTCCATCTGGGCTTCCACTTCTTCATTGTCAAAACCGGCATTCATCAGGGTTTTCATCTTGCGCGAGCGGTCCAGGAAGGCAACCAGTTCTTTGGAGCGTGCATTTTCGGCAATGGCGATGATCGAGAAGTTCTTGCCGCTCTGGTTGCGGCTGAGGATCGCCCGGGCGATCTTGTCAGTATCATAAGGGATCTCAGGGATCAGGATCACATCCGCCCCGGATGCGATCCCGGCGCTTAGTGTCAGCCACCCGGCATGCATCCCGATCAGTTCCACGATGATGATGCGGTGATTGGCATTGGCAGTCGTATGCAGGCGGTCCATCGCCTCGGTGGCGATCTCGCGTGCCGTATCAAAACCGATCGTCATCTCCGTTTCCGGGATGTCATTGTCAGGTGCCTTGGGGATGGTGATCACATGCAGACCCTGCCGGGTAAGATGCAGGGCTGCAGTTTGGGTCTCTTTACCGCCAATGCATACCAGCCCATCCAGGTTGTGTTTCTTGTAAGTAGCAATCGCCTCATCAGTCCGGTCAACAACTTTCCCCTCAAGTGACATTGCCTGTGGAACAGCCCGGCTGGTCCCCAGGATCGTTCCCCCCGCTGTCAGGATGCCGGATAAAGCTGAACCACTGAGGTCAAAAGTCTCATCCCTGACCAGGCCTTCAAATCCATCTGTAAAACCAACCACCTGCATGTCATATGTGTTCGCTGCGGCCTTGCCAAAACCGCGGATCGCTGCATTGATCCCCGGGCAATCTGACCCTGCTGTCAGTAGACCAATTTTTAAGGGCATAAGATACCTCCTGCTGAATGCGATTGCACTTCACAAGTTTATCACAGCGGGGTGTATGAAGAATTAATAAAACGGGCAGAACAAACCAGGTCATGATCAAAAAAAGAGCCCTGTTGACAAATATTTCAAAATCACTAAAATAGAATCATATCAATATGAAGTCCAAAAAGAGAAGTATCCTGTTCTTTTCACTATGCGGGGTGGTCATCACCCTTGCCTGCGCCTTGCCGTCACTTCTAACCTCCAGGGGTCCATCCATATTGGACCGCGAAGCTCAGCGTACTGAAAACCCGGATAGCTGTGACCTGACCCAATACCTGGGTGTGACCACCACAATTGACCGGGAGCTCACTGGTCAGGGCGAGAGCGGCTGTGATTTCACCCTCAATTTTGAAAATCAACATCCAACCTTTAAAGCGATCCCTGTGGTCCAGGCTGCTTATATAGATTGTTATGCTGATGCCAATGAGCTTGAGTGGCAGATCCTCGAGGCTGCGAAAGCCGGTGGCTCTACACCCTGGTGGGGATATCGCTACATTTATACCGAAAAAGATTGCGTGGGTGGCATTGTCAGCCGGATGGCATTAAGAGCTGCCCTCATTAAAGATGATCAATACTGCCGTTCCAGGGTAACCGAAGGGTCAGCCCTTTACAGCGAAGAGCATTTTGAGATCATCTCGAAGGAGATCAACACCTTTTGCCCGGGTGATTAAAGATCCCGTAATCCAACTGCTTTCCTGAACAGTGGAAAGATTATTTCAGTTTTCCGATGGCAAATTTAAGCAAATTCCAATGCATACATGAATGATTGCACTCCCTGGTGATTCAACCTGGGAGTGAAGTAAATCATTGCCGCAATATCTAAAAATAAAATACTATTTTTTAGTTCCCGGAAGTCACCCCAATAATGTAACAGACCAATCCAGCCATCACCACACCAAAAAGAATCCATCCCACGATATTGCGGGTTTTCTTGTCCTTTTCCATCTCCTCGATTGTGCCACCGAGCACATCCACCCGGCCATCAGCTGTGGAGTTAATGGTCACCGTGTACTTCTTGCGGTTTCCTTCACTGCCGTAGATGATCGCCCCGATCCAGAAGGTCACGATCCACATCGCCATCAACCCGGCGGCAACTGGTGCCCGCCGTTCCATGATGGCCGAGTTGAGCATCTTTGAGACCATCGAGTAACCATTACGCTGGTAGTCACGGATGATGCTCTCAAAGCGCTCATTGACCTGCGGTGTCTCACTGACCACTGGCGCATTCAGGTTGCGTCCACAGTAGCGGCATATCGTAGCTTCAGCCCGGATCTCTTCTGCACAGTACGGGCAGCGTTTCATGACAGGCTTTTCATCGGCAGGAATAAATGGCGATGGATCCGGCAGGGTTTGCTCCCCACTGCCTTCTGCCGGCGCTACGGTTTCCTTGCTTGCCAAAGGGGTGCTTGCAACCGGGGCATGTTCTACTGGCAAAGGTGACGCCGCGACCGGTTGTTCGATCCTGACCGGGTTTGGGGAACCATTTTGCCCGATAAAAACCAGCCCTTTTCCACAGTATCTACAGACCGATGCAGCGTCTTTGATCTCCGCTCCACAATAAGGACAATTTTTCATCGCATCTCTCCCTTTCTGATTGTTCCTGGTCAATTCCCGGCCAGGCTGGCAATGACAGCGATAACAATGATGAAAAGCAGCAGCCCCAATATGATCCATCCCCCGATCTTGGAGCGTTTCTTGGCTTTTTCAAGTTGCTCAAGCGTTCCGCCATATTCCTGGACATAGCCATCCAATCCCACCGACAGGGACACATTAAACTTGCCGCGCAGTGATGGGATCAGCATCAACAAAGCCACCGGGAAAAAGATGATGAACAGCATGATGAAACTTCCCCAGGTGAAAGGTGCAAAGCGTTCCATGATGGCGGAAAGATCAGTGCGTGAAACGATTTTGTAATCATTGTTGACATATTTTTGGATGACCTCATCCAATTTTCTCTTAAGCTCGGATGTCTCTATTGGTTGTTGTGCATTTAAATTTCGACCACAATAGCGGCATACACTGGCTGTGTCCTGGATCTCTTCAGCACAAAAAGGACATTTTTTCATATGAACTCCGATCAAATAAAGGTTTAATAATGGTCAATGAACCAACTGGTTAAATGTACGAAAGTCAATAATTGCTGGACCTCCTTTTTGTCAGGTAAGGTTGCTTGGTTATTAAATTTTGTCAACTGTGAATCTCTGAAACTATTATGACATGAAGCCATAAATAATGCAATATTTATTCAGGTTTTCCCCGACTGTTTCGCTGTGTGGGTTCCAACTCATAAAAAATAGGTGCCGGTTGCCATAACCCGGATGACTAACAATTATTCCCGGCTGTCATTAAAAAGTTCTCGCTGGTAATCAGACCAGCGAGAACGGATGACGTAAATTTCGTAAAAATTAATCCACTACATCAGACAGTGATCACTTTTCTGGCTTCACCTCACCCAACGGCTGTTGTGCCAGCATCTCCAGGTAGCGTTCATGTTTTTCCACATGCATTTCCAGGATCTTCGATTTAACCTCCAGCAGGTACTTGCCTTTCAGGGGATACCAAATCAGGATAAATGAGCCGATCAGCAGTGTGATCCCCGGGATCAAGCCCACCACCGAACGAATGCCAAACAGTGCCGAATTGGACTGGTCCAGGAATATTTGGTTATTATTCGCTTCGCGCGTCACAAACCCCGACAATTCCAGCACAAGAGCTGTCAACCAGATGGCGATCGACTGGGCTGGCTTGGTGATCAGGGCGTTCGCCCCATAAAAAGCTCCTTCGCGTCGTACCCCTGTGCGCACCTCGTCTTCATCGATCACTTGTCCCAATAGCAGGTAGGTGATCGCCTGCATCCCGGACATGCCGAACCCGGTGAACAGGAAACCCAACCACAACAGGTCAACTGGCAGCACCGCCAGGCTGCACAGCGCCAGGCCCGAAATGACCAGGTAGATCTGCTGAGATTTCAACACTCCCCACCACTTGATCGCCAACCGTGTCAGCGGGACGCCCACCGCCATGGGGATAAAGATGAAAGCCAACATCATCGTGGCACTGGATTGGGTGACATAATCCGCCATGTAATACACCGCCCCCATCGAAATGGACATCATGAATGTGCCCATGAAGTTCATCGCCACAAAGATCAAAAAGGATTTGCTGGTCAGGGTGTATTTCAACGATGGCCATAGCGTCAAGGGCTTATCCACAGCGCTGAATTCTTTACGCTCCTTCACGTTGAGTGTCGTTAAAATGATCAGGAATGCCGCGATCAGGGCGATCGCGATCAGTGCCATCTTCAGCGTCAGCAGGTCACCGCTGCCGCTGACTTCCTTGGGTCTGAAAAGATCAGGCAGCACAAAACCCAGCAGGGTCCCGACCAGTCCGAACAGGGTGGATGAAATATTTAATTGAGCGCGTTCGCTGTCGGATTCGCTGATTTCGGGCATCAAAGCGCCATGCACCAGCCCGATGATTGTGTAGCAGGTATCATATAACAGCATGGTGATCAGCATCCACACAAATTGCACAACCTGGTCAGCATCAGGCGGTACCAGCCAGACCAGGATGAAGGTGATCGCCAGGAACGGGGCAGTAAAACGCATATACGGGATGCGCCTGCCCAATTTTGAGCGTGTGTGGTCGGTAATTTGTCCGAAGAGTGGGTCATTGATCGCATTCCACACTGCATAGATGATCATTGCGATACCGATCCACCTGGAACTCATCCCGATGTAATCCTGGTAGAAGATCGTCAGCAGCGCGGCATAAATGCCTGAGATCGTGGCACTGCCCAGCGAAGCCACGCCGTAGAAAAACTTGGTCTTAAAGGATAATTTGACTGCCTGGAGAGATGAATGTTCGCTCATGTGCACCTTTCAATCCTGCTTTTCCGGTTAACATGTTAATTTTACCTGAAGTGCACCAATTCAACGTGCTTTTGCTAATCAGGATACAATTAACCAGCCAAATTCATGTCTTTTGGAGCCCGAATGCAGAAATATCTCAAGTTGCTCGATTTTCGCAAGACCAGGTACGCCTGGCTTTTCCTCGCTATGCTGGCTAATGTTGCCTGGGTTATATCATTCCTGCGAATACTTGAAAAATCCTACCTGACCAGTAGTGGTTGGGCATCCGGGTCAGATGTTGCCATGCTGCTGGGTGTTTTCCTGGGCGGGGTGTTCATCGCATTCATCATCACCCTGCTTGCCAAAGATGGTCGCGGACCCACCTATGGCATCTATGGCGGGCTGGCAGGCCTGGTCACTGTGGTCATCCTCGTCTTTTCTTCACCTCTGCTTGCCGGGCTGGTAGGCCTGACCTCTCTGCTGGGCGGTTTCAATGGCGGTACACTGGCTGAAGGCCTTCGCTTTAGCCGGCAAAATAAGAAATGATCAGGGGATGATTCCCAAAATTTAAACAATTCGATCCATTCATCAAATTCTTACACGAATGGATCGAATAATTCTTGTGTCTGCAAATTACTGTTGATCGATCATTCCATAACGTTTTAAGGCAGTATTGAGGATCATGTTGACCAATTCTGTGTGCTCGATCCCATCGGCAGCTCCCTCGATCACCAGGTCAGAGATTACCGGTGACAGACCAGGCAGGGGGTTGATCTCCAGGATGTAGGGCTTCCAATCGTTATTGGCATCCAGGCGGAAGTCCACCCGTGCGACATCCAGCGTGCCGGTCACACGGAAGACCGCCGCTGCCAGCCAGTTGAGTTCATCGATCATGTCATCATCCAGCGGTGCCGGGCAGAGATACGTCAGCTCCGCCGCCAGTGCAGTCTTCAAGCGGTTAGCATACACGCCATCTGTCTCCAGGTAAGGCTTCAGATCCACTTCCATGGCAGGTAAAAATCGTAAACCAGCCTGGATGCGGGGAGCATCTTCGTTGTGGGGTATTCGCCTGGCAACCGGGCCGATCAGGTTGCCAACCATGCCCACTGTGATCTCACGACCTTCAATAAACTTTTCAACCAGCGCTGGTTCGTGGTAGCGGTCAAGAATATATGAGATCTGGTTTCGTAACTGTGTATCGTTGTGTACGATGGATTCATAGCTGATCCCCATGCCGGTGCCTTCCCGGCTGGGTTTTACGAACAGGGGATAGCTCATTTCCTCATCGAGCGGTTCATCCACCCGCTCAAATGCCTGGAATGCTGGCGTCGGCAGTCCATGCCACCTCAGAACACGCTTGGTCATCGGTTTATCCAGCGCAAGCGCCAGCGAAAGAATCTTGGAACCGGTGTAGGGAATGCGTAAAAGTTCGAGGATCGCGGGGATCTGTGCCTCTCGCGAATCCCCAAAATGCCCCTCGCAGATATTGAAACAGATATCCGGTTTGTACTTGCGCACCGTATCCACCAGGGTGACATCCCCTTCCAGGAATTCGCTCTCATGTCCACCAGCCTGGATGGCATCGCACAGGGCGAGCACCGTGCTTTCAGAATCCAGGTCATCCCAGTGATCCTTGGTCATACCCTCAAAATATGGCGCATTTTTCTTTAAATTCGCCAGCACTGCCACACGAAATTTTTTCATGTTTTCTTGACTCCACAGGTTCGATAATAACAAACGCATAAAATTATAGCAGTTTGCTGCCCTGAGTAAAGGAATCTGCCAAAACACAATCCAGGCTATAGCAATCTCCCCCTTTCCGTCCTCGCAAGCCCCTGTATTGCGCCTGCCAAATAATATAAAAATATAAAAAGGGGGTGTGGAGATCTGGTTCAAACTAATATTGTTTACACCTATTAAGAAAAACCAGGGAGAAAATTCTCTCCCTGGTTTCAACTCTTTAGCTTCGGTTGGTTATATCACTCAAGCGTGATCATCTTGGCATCTTCTGCCTCAGCCTGCTGAATCCCGCGCTCAATATTGACCCGGCTCAACATGATGATCCCAGCGATAAAGAATATCACCAGCGAAATGATTGCCAGTTTGCCATTCCCGGTTAACTGGGTGATGACGCTGAACAGCAGCGGGCCGATGACCGTATTGAATTTTTCCGCCACACTGAAAAAGCCGTAGAATTCGGCCGTCTTGCTCTTGGGCATTAACTGGCCCACCAGCGAGCGGCTCAACGCCTGGCTGCCGCCCTGCACCATGGCAACCCCGAATCCCAACAGCAGGAAATGCCACTCTTTACTCATGAAATATCCCACGATGGCGATCGCGGTATAGACTAAAAGGCTCAAGACGATCGATCGTTTCACCCCCAACTTTTTTGAGATTTTCCCAAAAAGCAATGCAAATGGTGCCGCCACGAACTGCACCATCAACAACGTACCGATCAGGATCATCGTCCCGAAACCCAGGTCTGTTCCAAATGCCACTGCCATGGTGATGATCGTCCCGATGCCGTTTGAATACACCAGGAAGGTCAGCAGGAACCAGAAGAGATCTTGGAATTTTCGAATGTTCCTGATCGCCTTGAAAAAGCGGGTAAAACCCACAGTCAGCACGTTCTGCCCTACCTCGTGTTCCTCCGCCCGACGGGCAGGCTCCTTGACGTGCTTAAAGAGCGGAATCGAGAACAAAGCCCACCATAAGGCAACCGATGCCATGCTTAAGCGCATCATCAGTTTGGTGGCTTCGACTTCTGCCATTCCCGGCAGTAATTTCGGGCCAATAAAGATCATCGCCACGTTGATCAACAGCAGCAAGCCTCCGCCGATATAGCCCATGGCATAACCGCGTGAGGATACCTGGTCGATCTCATCCTCATGGGTTATGTGTGGCAAAAGAGCATCATAAAATACCAGTGAACCGGCAAAACCCACCGTTCCCAGGATGTAAAGGATGCATGCCAGCAGCCAGTCACCGGGTTGGTCGACCAGGAAGAGCAGGGCTGTGCTGATCACGCCCAAAGCGATGAAAACAGCCATGAATTTTTTCTTGGAACCACGAAAATCGGCGATCGCCCCCAACACCGGGCTGATGATCGCTGCGATCAGGCTGCCGATCGCCACGGTATATCCCCACAGTGCCAGTGAACGCCCACTGGCAATGTATGCCCCAAAGTAATTGGGCAGGATGGAACCCATGATGGTCGTGGCAAAGCTCGAGTTTGCCCAATCATACATCGTCCAGGCTGTGATGGCTTTTTTATGCAATTTTGCTTCCATTAACCTCTCCTTAACCAGTAATATTTATTATTATACGTGAACTTTCCAGGCATGACAGGCTTTCCATGCAATTCCCGAGTAAAAGCATTATGCTGCATATATGCTTAAAAATATGCCAAAAACAAGGCTGGTATAATTTAAGATTGCATGTAAATAACCGGAAACAAGGACCAGATATATGCCACAAGAAAATCTGCGTGTGGTTGGCGCACGTGAACACAATTTAAAGAATATTACTGTCGAAATTCCACGCGACAAACTGGTGGTCATCACCGGTCTTTCCGGTTCCGGCAAGAGTTCCCTGGCATTTGACACTATTTTTGCTGAGGGGCAGCGCCGCTATGTCGAGTCACTCTCCGCCTATGCCCGCCAATTCCTCGGTCAGATGGACAAACCCGATGTCGATTCGATAGAAGGTCTCTCACCAGCTGTCTCTATCGATCAAAAATCAACCTCCCATAATCCACGCTCTACCGTCGGCACGGTAACCGAAATATATGATTATTTGCGTTTGCTTTATGCGCGTGTGGGCATCCCCCACTGCCCTGTCTGCGGCAGGGTCGTGCAAAAACAATCTGCCCAGGAGATCGTCGAAACCATTCATGCCTTGCCACCAGATTCCCGCTTGCTGATCCTGGCACCCATCGTCCGCGACCGAAAAGGCACTTACCAGGCAGTTTTTGAAGAGATTCAAAAGGCAGGTTTTGTCCGTGTCCGTGTGGATGGCACGGTCTTCTCTCTTGAAGAGCAATTTGATCTCGACCGCTATAAAAAGCATACCATCGAAGCAGTTGTAGACCGCATTATCTTAAGCCAGCCCGAAACAGCGGATGATGAAAAAGCTTTGCTTTCACGCTTGACCGACTCGGTCGAAACCGCGCTGAAAGTAGGTGACGGTTATGTAACAGTGCAGGATCTGAGCAAAGATCCACCTGAAGATATCCTTTTTTCGGAACACCTTGCCTGCCCGGAGCACGGTAGCATCCTGACCGAGATCGAACCGCGCACTTTTTCGTTCAATACTCCCCATGGTGCCTGCCCGGCCTGCCAGGGCTTGGGTAGCCGGCAGGAGATCGATCCCTACCTGCTGATCCCTGACCGCAGTGAATCTCTGAGGAATGGTGCCATCGTTGCCTTGGAATGGGCTGGCCCACGGGAGGATGGCGGTTATTACTGGCAGATGCTGGAAGCGGTTGCCAGGAAGTATGACATCGACCTGGATGCACCGGTCGAATCGATCCCTGAGGAAAAACTAAATCATATTCTCTATGGCACCAACGGTCACGAATTGACTGTCAATTTCGTAGGACGGAATGGCAGGCATAGCTCATTCCAGTCTTCTTTCGAAGGTGTGATCACCAACCTCATGCGCCGTTATCGTGATACCAACTCCGAGTATATCCGCGCCAAGATCGCCGAGTTCATGGGCGACAAGGTCTGCCCGGTATGCGAAGGTAAACGGCTGCGCAAGGAAGCCATGGCGATCACCATTGAAGGCAGGAACATCGTCGAGGTCACAGAATGGCCTGTTAATCGTACCTTGCAGTGGGTTGATCTTTTGTATGGTGAGAACTCTCCCCTTACCAAAAGCCAGTTGATTATCGCTGATCGCATTCTTAAAGAGATCCAATCACGTCTCGGTTTCCTGGTCAATGTCGGTCTGGACTACCTGACTCTCCAGCGCTCCGCCAGTTCTCTTTCTGGTGGTGAAGCCCAGCGCATCCGCCTGGCAACCCAGGTGGGATCACGCCTGACCGGTGTCTTGTACGTTCTCGATGAGCCCTCGATCGGGCTGCACCCCCGCGACAATGATCGCCTGCTCACCACCCTCAAGGGTTTGCGTGACCTGGGCAATACCGTCCTGGTCGTGGAACATGACGAAGAAACCATCCGTACAGCCGACTGGATCGTAGACCTTGGCCCGGGGGCGGGTGAACATGGCGGTTACATCGTCGCCCAAGGTACCCTGCAGGATATCCTGGCAAGCCCTGACTCCCTGACCGGGGCATACATCTCCGGCAGCAAATTTGTACCCACCCCCTCTCAGCGTCGTCCGGGAAGTGGCAAGAAGGTCACCATTGTCAATGCCACCGCCAACAACCTTAAAAATTTGACAATTGACATCCCCCTCGGCAAGTTTGTCTGCATCACTGGTGTTTCGGGATCTGGCAAGTCCACCCTGCTGGTCGATGTGTTGTATAACACCCTTGCCCGCCAGTTTCATGGGGCGCACACCCAACCTGGAGAACACGAGAATATCCTGGGCACTGAAGCCCTGGATAAGATCATCAATATCGATCAATCCCCGATCGGTCGCACCCCGCGCTCCAACCCCGGCACATACATTGGCGTCTTCGATGAGATCCGTAACCTGTATGCCGAGCTGCCTGATTCTAAAATGCGCGGTTACACCAAGGGCCGCTTCTCTTTCAACATCAAGGGTGGTCGCTGTGAAGCCTGCCAGGGACAGGGACAGACCCGCATCGAAATGCAGTTCCTCCCGGATGTTTATGTACCCTGCGACGTCTGCCATGGCACCCGCTATAACCGCGAAACCCTCCAGGTGCGTTTCAAAGACAAAAACATCGCCGAAGTACTGGATCTGACCATCGATGCTGCCCTGGAATTCTTTTCAGCCTTTCCCAAGATTGTGCGCCGCCTTGAAACATTAGTAAACGTAGGTCTGGGCTACATTCGCATCGGGCAGCCCGCCACCACGCTCTCAGGTGGCGAAGCTCAAAGGGTCAAACTTTCCAAGGAACTTTCCCGCCGTGCAACCGGCAGCACACTTTATGTATTGGACGAACCATCTGTTGGTTTGCATGCCGCCGATGTCCACAGACTGATCGATGTCCTGCAATCCCTCGTCGATGCCGGGAATACCGTCTTGATAATCGAGCACAATCTGGATATTATCAAAGTATCGGACTGGATCATTGACCTGGGTCCCGAAGGTGGTGACCGCGGTGGAGAATTGGTCGCGCAGGGTACACCGGAAGAGATCTGCCAGGACGCTAACTCTTTCACCGGTCAGTTCATGAAACAGATGCTGGATTGCGAAAAAGGCTAATAACCATATTTCCACAGCTATTTAAAACTGACCTGATGAATGATCAGGATATTGATTGGAACCAAAAAGCAACAAAGTCCTATCTTGAAGAGCTTCCTTCAGAATTCATGGATGGAGACTCAATAACTATCCATCTCAAAACAAGACTTTTCACCTCATAGCTTAAACGATCGCAATTCAACTCTTTTTGTGTACCAGTCTCATTCCCTGTTTAACTCAAACATCTTTCAGGATCTGGATGGACCATGCAGCATTAGCAAATTATCATCTGGCTTGATTAATTCTTTTTTCCTTCTCAACTATTCACTTTTATTCAAATTAGCGATCTAAACCTTTTTCATTGGAAAATTTTTATGAATGTATAATAATCTAAGGATTGACATGTGAACCTAATGAGTATTAGCAGGTTGGCAGTTTTACCTCTCTGTAATAAATCTGGGTTACTTGGCACCATTATTGAGGGGCATCTGCCAAACCAAGCGGATGTTGGCGATCGTAAATGGATTTTGCATTAACCTTTTTGAAAACCTGGCAGTAGGTGTTCAACTTCCTGGTCTTTATGGGCTTGACACCGCTTTTTCTGCCCAGTACCCGGTTGGTTATGTCCACCTCAACCAACCTTTGCCATAATGAAAATTCTTTAAGAACTACCGCATATGAATATTAAATCAAGCACAGAGAATAGCGATCGGAGAAAGCCAAATGAAGATGAATTTTGGGAAAAATGATATTGCTGCTGCTGTTTCAAAAAGCCCGTTAGGCGAGGTAGATGGTAAACCGGTAACGATTTTTGGCCAGGCTTATTACAAGATAGAGAATTGTGATGCCATTCCCTCTTTTTTTATCAGTATCGTCAGCGGCTATGATCACTGGCTCTTCATCTCGTCCAATGGCGGTCTTTCAGCTGGTCGGCAAGACGCAGATCAAGCTATTTTTCCTTATTACACCGAAGACAAAATAACAGATAATTATGACAGCACAGGGAGTAAGACGATTTTTCGTGTTTTCAATGATAACGGTTATTTGCTTTGGGAACCTTTTTCAAACCGCCAATATGGTCAATATCACCTCGAGAGAAATCTATACAAGAACTATCTGGGCACAAGCTTGATCTTTGAAGAAATAAATCATAGCCTTTGCTTAAAATTTCGCTATTCTTGGCGGACATGTGAAAGATTTGGCTTTATCAAGACGTGTTGGCTCGAACACACAAACCTGGCAGGTGAGAGCTTGCAGGTACAAATTTTGGATGGCCTGCAAAATATCTTACCTGCCAATGTTACTTCCAACACTCAGAACACCTTCAGTTGTTTACTGGATGCGTACAAACGCAGTGAACTACATCAAGAGACAGGTTTAGGCATCTTCACCTTAAATTCAACCTTGACTGACCTGGCAGAACCTAGCGAATCCTTACTGGCAACAACCGTTTTTCAGGTTGGCTTACCTGATGTAAAACACCTGCTTTCATCCAGACAATTGGAGGACTTCCGCAAAGGGAAGGACATTCTTCAGGAAACAGAAATCCGGGGAGCTCGAGGAGCTTATTTTGTTTATTCGCAAATTTTGATTGATCCTGGAAAGGAAAAAATTTGGTACCTTGCTGCAGATACTAACAAAGATACAGCAGATGTCGTGTCGCTCCTCCAACTATTAAATACAAATTCAGATCCGATAATAGAAGTGATTGAGAAAGATATCCAACTCAATGAAATGAATCTTCTTTCATTTATAGCCAGAGCTGATGGCCTGCAGCTTTCTTCAAAAACGAACCGAACAACCCACCATCTATCAAATGTGACTTTTAACATAATGCGTGGCGGGGTTTTTGCTGACCAGTATATGATTAATTCGAAGGATTTTTCTGGATACATTAGGCTGCACATGAAACAGGCGGTAGAAGACCATCGCGAATTCTTTGCCAGTTTACCAGAGACGATCCATCTGGATGAACTCCACAAACGTCTGGCAACAGAAAGCTCTCCCGATCTAATCCGCTTAGGATTAACTTATCTCCCTCTGACTTTTAGTCGGCGGCATGGAGACCCCAGCCGACCTTGGAATAAATTCGCAATTGATATTAAAAATATTGACGGGTCTTTAAAATTGAATTATGAAGGAAATTGGCGTGACATTTTTCAAAACTGGGAAGCACTTGCCTGCTCATTTCCGGATTTTACTGAAGCAATGGTATTTACCTTTCTTTGTGCTACCACAATGGATGGTTATAACCCCTACCGGATCTCCATATCAGGGCTGGAATGGGAGGTCCCGGAACCCGCAAATCCCTGGGCAAACATTGGTTATTGGGGAGACCACCAGGTTATCTACCTCGTAAAACTTATGGAATTAAGCACAAAAGTACATCCAGGACGATTGGATGAATTCTTGACGCGCCCGATTCTTAGTTATGCCAATATTCCATACCGAATTAGGCCATATTCCAGATTAATAGACAATCCCTACAATACTATTGATTTTGATTATGAACTTAACGATGCCATCATAGAAAAATGTAAAGTAATGGGAACTGATGCCAGGTTGGTTCATGATAATAATGGCAGGATAATTCATCGTAGCTTGGCTGAAAAATTAATCACCTTATTACTAGTAAAACTCATCAATTTTGTCCCCGAAGGCGGCATTTGGATGAATACCCAACGTCCAGAATGGAATGATGCGAATAATGCCCTTGTCGGGAAAGGTTTATCAGTTGTCACATTAAGCTACTTGCGCCGTTATGTGCAATTTTGCCTGCACCTGTTCAGTCAAAACAATTCCGGCACTTTTGAGATCAGCCAGGAAGTCGCTAAACTTTTCATTGATGAAAACGAAATCTTATTGCGATATCAAGATAAACTTAAAAGTTCTTTTTCTGACGAAGAGCGCCGATTGGTGATGGATGATCTAGGATTAGCTGGCAGCAATTATCGTTGTCAGGTTTATAGGGAAAGCTTGTCAGGAAAATTCACCAGCGTAGGCAAAGAGACTTTTCTCTCTCTTCTGAACCTTTCACTCTTGTATATAGATCACACCTTGCAAGCCAATCGCCGGCAGGATGACCTTTTTCACACCTATAATACGCTTCATTTTGGTGAAAAGACTGCTTCTATTAGGCACCTTCAAGAGATGCTTGAAGGACAGGTATCCATCCTCTCATCAGGATTTCTTTCAGCACATGAATCGATTCGATTGTTGAAAAGTTTACATTCCAGCAGATTGTATCGTGACGATCAGGATACATATATCCTTTATCCAGATAAACACCTGCCTGGTTTTGTATCGAAAAATTCACTGACAACTGCCCAGGTTAATAATTTACTCTTGCCAAAATTGTTACATGAGAAAGGTGATAAGACTCTGTTGGTTAGAGATCCTGGTGGAATTTATCACTTCAGCGGCAAAATTCGAAATATAAATGATGTCAATCGGGCGCTCAATGCTTTGCTTAAGAATGATGACTTTTTTGAAGTAGTAAATAGTGAGCAGGATGAGATCAGGCTTTTATTTGAAAGTGTGTTTAAGCATAACGAATTTACTGGACGCTCAGGTACCTTTTTTGCCTATGAAGGCCTTGGTAGTATTTATTGGCATATGGTATCAAAACTATTATTGGCTGTTCAAGAAACAGCACTACGGCATCAATTGGATTCCCAATCATCAGAATTAGGTGAGATTTATCATCAAATTTGTTCCGGTTTTGGATTCAATAAATCCCCCCGGACATTTGGGGCTTTTCCCTCAGATCCTTATTCTCATAGTCCCAAAGGACAGGGGGCACGACAGCCCGGTATGACTGGCGCAGTGAAAGAGGAAATCCTGGCTCGGCAGGCAGAGTTGGGATTGGAAATAAAAGAGGGCAAGCTTTGTTTTAGCAAATTCCTTATTGACCCGGCCGAGATTCTTACAACCCCTGAGACATTCATTTACCTCGATCTCACTAACAAAAGCCAGGCATTAGAATTAAATCCTGGAAGCCTTGCTTTTACTATTTGTCAGGTTCCAATAGTTATTACTTTAGGCAATAAGGAATACATTAAAGTAACCTTTGCACAAAAAGAGTCAAAGATTTTCACGGGTGTCCAACTAGACGAGGAGACTTCTCAACATATTTTTAAGCGTGATGGATTTATTACCCTGGTCGAAGTGTTCATGCAATAGCATCTCTGGATTCTGAGCTCTTTATATATGTAAGCAATTATGAAATACATAAAAAGTCTTCTTGACACTGAGGTCATACAGAATTGGTCTCGATGTTCAAGTATTCTTGTTGAACATGGATTGGCATCAAACAACAAAATTACCGGGATAATAGAAACCTTTCATCAAGCTCAGCAAAGAATTTGTCCACCAGGGGATAAGCTCATTTTTAGAATATCCGACGTTTACTTAACAGAGCTGAATAAACAGGTAAAAATGTATTCGAAAGAATGTAACCGAATCGATGAACGAAGAGGTCACATAAAGCTGGATAAATCCAAAACGATCAGTACCCATATGGAAAAGAAAGCATTTGCAGTTCTTCCGGCCTGTAAATCAGATGATGGCTTACTATCCGCAAGTGATTTTGCCAGAAATCAACAATTCCGTCATTTGTTCTTAGCTAATAATATTTATATATATGACCTGGACTTGTTGTACTTGCGTGCTGCTCGAGAAACGCCATGTGTTTTGGCATATTTGACAATGGAATTCCTATATTTCATATCTTGTGTTATCTTATGCATAGCAGGAATTGTGAGCCTCCGTTTTGTTTGGTTTGAGCGCTATAACAATAACGGATTTATCCTTTTCCTGCTATTCCTTTTCTCCTAATGTCCAATATGTATTGTAAACCTACATGTCACTAAACCATTAAAAATAATTCATCTCCCTAAATGCTAAAAATTAGGTTACAATGCAAAAAAATATTTGAAATGTAGCCGGGGGTTGCAAGGTAGGCTGCATCGGGTTGAAAGGAATTTAACATGGCAAAAAAGAATGCGCAAAGCGTAATCGCATCATATAGAAAGAAACAAAAATCCGGGCCACTCCTTGGCATCATCTTGGCCGCCCTGCTCATCCTGGCAGGCATCGTGATCGTCATTGTTTGGGCAGTTGGCGGTAGTTCTGGTGGTGGTGGCGGTATTTCGTTGTTCAAAACCAAAACCCCCACACCTACCCAGACGGCAACCCCCACTCCCGTAACCCCGACGGCCACCTACACCAACACACCAACCATCACCAACACCCCCACCATCACCCCTACCCCCACGGCATCAGCCCCATTTGAGTATGTGGTCCAGGAGGATGATAACTGCACGACAATTGCTGAACAATTCGAGGTCGACATTGAAGTGCTACTGGCAATAAACAACCTGGATAGCGGTTGTTATATCCGTGTGGGTGATGTGATCATGATCCCTGCCCCAGACCAGCAGTTACCTACAGCCACCCCACTGCCAGCAGACATCCTACCCGGCACCAAGATCGAGTATAAAGTGCGCTCAGGTGATACGCTTTCCACAATCGCTGAAAAATTTAACTCAACAGTCGAGCGGATAATCACCGAGACAAATCTCTACCGCACTAAGAACAAGCTGGATACGATTACTGACAACAATGATATTTATGTAGGTGATATCCTGATCATCCCGGTCAATATCGTCACTCCGGTTCCCTCAGCCACACCGACCCGGACATCAACGCCGTAAGTTCTACCTCTACTAATTGAAAGAGATGCCATCAAGAGAAGGCATCTCTTTTTTTATTGAGATCTGACAATTGGTTTTAGTTTCCTTGTTTCTCTTTATTAGATTTCAACCACTTTAAAGTGAAAATCTCTTCCCGTTCCTGCTCTTCAAGGGTCTCTTGAATGAATTTGATCGTTTCGTGGTAATTGGGAATGAAGATCCGCTCAAGTGCATGTACCCGGCGCTGGGTTTTCTTTAATTCTCGCGCTAACCGCCATACTTTGGTTTCCAGTTCTGTTAATTTCGGGATTTGCTCTACCAGGTCCCTGAATGCCATCATAGCCTCATCCAATTCGACCGTGGTATCCCCAAGACTGTAAGAGATATGATCGGGTGCACTTGAGCTGGTGATTTCAGGCAAAGCCACACCCATAGTGCCGCGTGACAGGATTTCAACTTCCTGCGAATGCATAGCGGCCCTGGCCGCCCATTCCACACCTTCCTGACCCATCGTCATGCGGGCTATTTCAAGTTTGCGATAGGCGGCATCGACCATCATCCAAACCTGTTTCTCCAGGGATTCAGCTTCTGCTACGACAGATAATAATTCGCTTGAAAGTACTTCCCTTTTCTTATCCAGGATGGAATAACCCTCGATGGCAAAGGACAGGCGGGATTGCATTTGCAGAAGTGCACTTCGGGTCGGAGCAATGTTCAAGACCGTCATGCTTATTCCTTGTAATACCGGGCGATCTCATCCTCGCTTAATCGGGTCAATTCAGTCTTCGGTAGGAGAGAAAGTAGCGACCAACCAATATCCAGCGTACGGGAAATGCTCCTGTTCTCGTCAGGTTCCTGCCTGATAAATAGTTCCTCAAACGCCCTCCCGAATTTTAGGTACTGCTGGTCAATATGGCTTAATTCTTCCTCGCCAATGACTGAAGCCAGAGATCTGGTGTTCTGAACGTATGCATACGCTGCATAAAGTTGCGAGATCAGGTTTGGATGATCAGCACGGGTCTTTCCTTCTCCAATGCCGTCCTTCATCAATCGGCTCAATGACGGCAGGACACCGATGGGAGGGTAAATATCCTGCTGGTTAAGTCTTCTATCTAGTACGATCTGTCCTTCCGTGATGTATCCGGTAATATCAGGGATTGGATGAGTGATGTCATCATTTGGCATGGTTAGAATAGGCAGTTGCGTGATTGACCCACTGCTCCCCCTGATACGCCCGGTCCTTTCGTATAGTGAGGCCAGGTCGCTGTACATGTATCCCGGGAAACCCTTTCGGCTGGGCACCTCACCCCGTTTGTTTGAGATCTGTCTCAACGCCTCACAGTAGTTAGTCATGTCAATCATCACAATCAGAACATGTTGGTCCTGTTCAAAAGCCAGGTATTCTGCTAATGTTAATGCCACCCGTGGTGTGATCAAACGTTCAACAGTCGGGTCATCTGCCAGGTTGAGGAACATGGCAACACGGTTAAGAGCGCCACTTTCAGTAAATGCCTGTTTGAAAAAATCAGCAATGTCATGTTTTATTCCCATGGCAGCAAATATGATGGCAAAATTCCCTCTATCCACTTCCATGCTGTTAACCGCGTTGCCAATGCGTGCCTGCCTGACGATCTGGCTTGCCAACTGTTCCTGTGGCATACCGCTGCCTGAAAAAATTGGCAATTTTTGTCCCATCACGAGTGTATTCATGCCGTCGATCGCAGAGATCCCGGTTTGAATAAAATCTACAGGATAGATTCGGGCAGTTGGATTGATCGGCTGGCCATTGACATCTGCAAAATCTTCTGCCAGGGGGAATGGACCACCATCAATCGGTTCACCAATTCCATTAAATATTCGTCCCAACATTTCGCTTGCAACGGGTATCCTCATTGGTTGCCCAATGAAATCCACCCTGGTCCCCTCCACGGTCAAGCCTGTTGTACCCGAAAAAACCTCTACCACTGCAAAATTCTCACCGACCTCAAGTACCCTACCCTGCCTGACTTGTCCCTCCTTATCAGTGATCCTGACAAATTCATCATAAGCAACTGTGCCGATGTTCTCTATCACGATCAGGGGACCTTCAATCTTGGAGATGCCCGTTACTTGAACGCCACTTTTACGTTTATTGTTTGTCATTGTATAATGACTCCAGGTTATCCATCTGCATATCCATCTGTTCCCGCAACTTGTCAAATTCACTCAGGTCCTGGTTCTTGATGGAGTTTTTCATGCGGATCAGTGGGTTAATGACAGGTAATTCCTTAATGGATTTGATCAATGCACCTATTGAAACAATTTTCAACGCTCGTCGATGAAAATGCAGGATTAATTCCAGCATTTTGATCTGTTTCTGGGGTGTGGAGTAAGTATCGACTGGGTCCATTGCATTTTGTTGCAGGAAACCTTCACGTAGAAGCCTGCCGGTCTCCAATGTAACCCGCTGGGTGTCAGGTAGTGCGTCTTCTCCCACCAGCTTGACGATCTCATCAAGATGACCTTCTTCATTTAGGATAGCCATTGCCTCAGCCCTGTAATCACGCCAGGGCGATCCGGTTTCTTTTTCCCACCAGTCTGATACATTTCCCAGGTACTCACTGTAGGAAGTTAACCAGTTGACTGAGGGGAAGTGCCTTGCAGAAGCCAGTGTCTTGTCCAACCCCCAAAAAACTCTTGTATATTGCTTGGTTTGTTGGGTGACGGGTTCACTGAAATCACCGCCTGGCGGGGATACAGCCCCAATTATGCTGACAGATCCTTTACTGCCATCCAGGTTTTGTACCAAACCTGCTCGCTCATAAAACTCCGCCAATCGTGATGACAGGTATGCCGGGTAACCTTCCTGGGCGGGCATTTCTTCCAACCTGCCTGAAATCTCCCGCATTGCTTCTGCCCATCGCGAGGTTGAGTCCGCCATGAGAGCTACATGGTACCCCATATCACGATAATATTCTGCGATGGTAACGCCAGTGTAAATGCTGGCATCTCTTGCCGCCACCTGCATATTGGATGTGTTAGCGATCAGGACTGTGCGATCCATTAATGGTAGACCAGATCGTGGATCGATCAATGCAGGGAAATCCTGCAGCACTTCGGTCATCTCGTTCCCCCGTTCACCGCATCCAATATAGACGACCACATCCGCATCAGACCACTTGGCAACCTGGTGTTGAGTGATTGTCTTGCCGGTTCCAAAACCGCCTGGGATGGCAGCGGTACCGCCTTTGACCAGCGGAAAAAAAGTGTCCAGGATGCGTTGACCTGTGAGAAGCGGTACATTTTTTTCCAGTCGTGCCCGGACAGGTCTTGGTTGCCTGACAGGCCATCTTCGTAGCATAGACACAGGTTTTTCTCCCTGCTCTGTCGCAAGCATAGCAATCGGTTCATCGATGGAATATTCACCTGCACTGGCCAACCATTTGATACGCCCGCTTATTCCTGGCGGCACCATCACTTTATGGATAACCATGGAAGTTTCAGGCACACTGCCCATGATAGATCCACCGTTTACACTATCACCAATTTTTACGCTTGGAGTGAAAAGCCATTTGGTGCCCCGGTAAAGCGGGGTTAGCTGTATCCCTCGTCCAATAAAAGATCCACTGAACTTTTCAATAACGCTCAAAGGTCTTTGTATCCCATCAAAAATACTTCCTATCAGGCCGGGGCCCAGTTCAACAGAAAGGGGAGATCCCGTTCCGAAAACTGTCATACCTGGCGTAATCCCTGAGGTTTCTTCGTACACCTGGATCGTGATTTCATTATTGTCCAGGCGGATAACCTCACCCACTAGATGCTCTTCACCTACCTCAACCATTTCGCCCATGGAAACATTGCGCGAACCGAACGCCTTCATAACAGGGCCATTGATCCAGGTGATTTTTCCGATGAGTTCGCTCATTTTGTTTCCTCCATGAGTATTCGGAAAATCTTTGCCCGTAATAATTCTTTGTCCCGTTCCAGTCTGGTCTGGAGAGTATTATCATATACACGGTGACCATCACGATCGGTGACAATTACCCCATTACCCTGATAAATATCATCGCCAACTGTTAGTTGAGTTTTGATTTCATCACCGATTATTTCGATGTCAGATTCATTGATCAATCCTCTGGAGACGGTATCAAAATGCAGCACTGCCTGGTCAGTTTCCAGGTTTAGTACAGCTTCCTTGACCAATCCTGGCAGAAATTGGGCGTACTTAGTTTTGTTTACCAGTATTGGTATTCCATCCTTTACACTTTCAAACACCTCGTTGATTAATGCTTCTCTCCGTTCAAGCATCATTTTCTTCTCTTCCAACTTAAGTTCTGCCAGTGCTTCTTCTTTGCGTGCCAGGGCTTCTAATTTAGCCTTCTCAAGGATCTCTGACCTGAGCTTTTCAGCCCTTAGCTTTCCTTCAGCAAGTATCTCAGCTTCTTTTTTGTCGGTCTCAGCGCGCAGTTCTTCGATCTCACGCCGTGCATCATCTCTGATCGTGCGGATCAAATCTTCAATTCTGTCATCAAGTGTTTTAACCATTCTTTTATCCTGGTTGCTCAGATACTTAATTGCCGATGCCAATTGCCTGGTGGGCAATCTCCCGTAAGGAGACTCTTTCAGCATTCATTCCATTCGGATCTGGTATTTCAATAAAGATCGGTAGCTCAGTGCGGTTCTTCAGATAAGTGATCCGATCACGTATGAGTTCAGCCGAATCATCCGTGACCAGAACGATCCCTACTTGTGGGTCATTCAATGCCAGATCTACAGCATGATTCATGCTCTCAACATCCGGCCCAACTAACCCTTGTACACCAACCAGCGAAAATCCTTGCACCGCTTCTGGATGCCCGATCACTAGGATCTTCATCAGTTCATTTACCTGTTAAGAATTAAGAAAGAGATCAATAGACCATATATCGCAATGCCCTCAGCCAGGCCAACAAATATCAATGCCTGTCCAAACAATTCAGGTTTCTCAGCAATTGTTCCTAATGCAGCTGATCCCGTATTGCTGACAGCGATGCCTGAAGCAATCGCAGCGATTCCGGTTGATAGTGCTGCTGCCAGGGTGGCATAGGGGTCGGTTGAGGTTGCCTGAACCACAGCATTGGCAGAGACTGTGCTGGGTGTTGCCAGCCAGATGATCCCCAACGCCAGTGCCATCAGACCGATGATCACATTGAAACCTCCCAACCCTACCAGCAACCCTTTGGTCGCTTTGACCAGGTGCTGTCTGCGTTTATGGAGAAAGTAAATGACTGCTGGGATCATGGGTACTACACCAATAACAACAAATATAAAATATTTGATAGAGGACATATTATTTAACTCCTTGTTTGACTGAATGATTGACCTGGAAGGGGGCATATTTCTTGCCTCCCCCAGAAAAGAATTTACTGAAGAATTCGTAATATTGTAGGCGCAATGTCTGGATGCTCACGATCATGCCTTCAAACCCAAGTATAAAGATATTTCCGATCACGATGACCACCCAGTATCCGAAACCCTTACTAGGGCTGATCATTTCAGCCAGGATAAAGAATACTGAACTGAGTCCCATATGTGCTACAGCGAAAGCGCCCACCCGCACAAACGAAAGCGTATTGCTAAGAAAACTTAATACTGCCTCGAAAAGCTCAAAGAACGCCTGGATTAGGTAAACCAGGAAACCATGCTCAAACAGAGGCTTCTTGCGGTTGGTTACTCGCTCGATCAGCTCTTCACTAAAGATCATCATTGCTGCAGCGATCGCCAGGATGGTAAAAATAAATCTTGGAATGGGAAATGTTTTTATGACCAGGCTGAGCAACAAACCGATCAGGGACCAGTACAATAATAATCCTGCCAGTCCTTTTCCGCTAAAAACCAACTTGATCCATTGTCTTTTGCGAATAAAGTTGATCAGTGCCAGGACATTGGCAATCATTAAAAGCAATGCTCCGCCACCGATAGTGATCACCAGGATATTGGTTATATTTTCCATGGGATGTTGCCATAAAGCCTTGATCCAGGTCTCAAATCCAAACACACTGCCGTATAAGATGCCAAAAACCATCGAAACAACCCCACAAAGCAGCACAACAGTTCCCAAACTGCTTAAGCGATGCAGTTTCTTGATCTTTCCACTCATTAAAAGCAACCCACCCAGCGCTAAAAGTGCTCCCTGTCCCAGGTCACCGAACATCGCACCAAAAATCAAAGGAAAAGTAATCGCCAATAATAATGTGGGATCCAGATCCTCATATCCCGGTACACCATAGGTTGTCACAAGTTTCTGAAAACCGCTAAAGAAACCTTTGTGATCTAGAGCAACAGGTGCCTTTGAAACCTCTCGCTTGTCAGGCTGGGGCTTGATGTTGATCAATATATCTTCACTGATACTATGCAGTGTTTCTTCAAGTGACTTGACCTTTCCGCTGGGCACCCAACCAGAGATTAAGTACCCGTTTTTTAATTGGCCGTATTTGTTGATTGCCTCGGACATTAACCGGCTCATGTGCACATGCCAGTAAATTTCCTGCAGTCTTTTTGCCTGTGAGGTGCGCAGTTTGTTTACATTCTCGTTCGCTTCATTGATCTTAAGCTTAAGTGCTCCAATTTCGGCGTTGATCTGTTCTATGATCTCTTTTGGGGTTCCCTGGTATTCATCCGGCAGATCGATCGAGTTCAAGTATGCGCTCTTCGCGGCTCTTTGCAGGTACTCCATGTGTCGGCGGGTTCCAAGTAATAATACAATTGACTGGTTCTTAACCTGTTTGTATTCGATCAAAGCAAATGGGATGTTCTCCATACTCTCTTTGAAGCGTTCCACCTTTCCAGATGGAATTGTCCCAAGGATTGAGTAAATATAACGACGGTTGCGGATAGAATCCATCCTGATCGAAAACTCTTGGAAAGGTGTTACCAGGTCGAGGTAGCTTCGTAGCGTGTCCACTTCCTTGCGGCTAGTTTCCATCCCTGCAACAACTTCTCTTACCTCCCGGTCGATCTGATCAGCAAACTGCCGTGTATTGGATGATTCTGATAGGATCTTGAAATCTTTATCCTCAGGTTCCCCGGTGGGTATTTTGAGCGATTTCATGATTGTCAAAACCTGTCGTTCAAGGTCATTGAATTCAGTTGCTTTTGACTGCCATTCATTCCCCTGAATTGCCTGTTGGTCGGTTGTCAGATAACTGACATCTTCAAGTGAGATCAATCCCGAATATGCCAGCACCTCGGTAACCTTTCTGACAAGGTTTGTTGGCACCTCGATTTCTATTTCTGTCATTCTTGTTGAAGACCAGTTCATGTCATAACCTTTCGTGCTCTGGATCAGGCATTTTCGATTTGATTGATCAGGTAATTCTGGTAAAAGGTGGGTTTAATACCCATTGATTTCGCTTCCAACATGACAACCAGGTCATGGACCTCATTTTCCAGTTGGAAGAGGAAGCCGATCAATAAACCAATATTAAATGGATTTCCTGTCGTCGCAGAAATACACTTGGCTTTGATTTGTCTTTCCAGGATGGATTCCAGCAGTGCAAGCCCTAGTGTGGATCCTGAAATATCGTCATAGGGAATAGATATTTTTGGATAGATTTCTTTTACCGAATTAAAGGGATCTTTCCCTCCAGCTATTTCTTTGATGACTTTATCATTCACTTTATTTCCAAAAGACAATGTGTAGTTGATGATCTCGGATTCATTCATTTTATGAAAGTCACGGTAACGGGCAGCCCACATCAGGTTATTTTTGTCAACAACCATACCAATGAGTTCTCGGGCAACAGCACTGTCAGATGCCGGAAGATCACCGATTAATTTCCAGGTATCTTGCCAGTAATTTAAGTCCAGTGATACCTCAAGAGGAAAAAGCGAATTTTCTTTTTCATACCGGCTGAGTGCTGGTTCCAATTCCTTGCGGTATGTCGTTTTGGATAATAGATCCAGCGCCTTTTGTATGTTGCCGGCTTCCATTAGATTTTGGTACGGAAGTGTAGGATATCCTTCCATTGAAAAGAGCATATATCGGGTCTGTTCCCAACTCTCTCCAGCTGTAATACCGCGCAGGACCGCTTTCAGGTTATCCACTTCATAGATCTTGAATAATTGATCAATCAAAGGTTTGGCAAATTTAGGCGAATGATTGATCACGGTGATGAAAACTTCTGCCAGCCTTTTACGGATTTCGAATGCAGTTCGTCTTGTTGTCAGTACAGAATCCTTTACGCCTGCCAGGTATTTCCCATATGCTGTGGACCGCAGCAGGCTGATTAACATTTCCTGGTCATTACTGGCACTCAGTCGCGTCCACATGGAACGATCCAGCATTTGACTCAGCATCGCTTTTACCCTTGCCTGAACGTTGGCATACACAGACACACCAGTTCTATTCATCCGCCGTAATAGCTCCCAAGATCCACTGGTTCACAAATTGAATAGCTTTCACAAGGTTTTTTTTCCCAAGTCTCTCCATTCCAAGGATTTCACTCTCAAGTATTTCGGCTTTGGTTTTATTGACAACTTCCTGTCTGGCGTCAATGATTAATAATATTGCCTCAGCTTCTGCATTCTCCTTTGATTTGAGCAATAATGCATCAACCCTTTCCTTTGCTTGGATGGGTATCAGTTCTGCAGTCTCTCTTGCTGCCTCATAACTCTGCTGTAATTCCTGGTCGACCACCAGGATCCGTTTTAACTGCTCTTCATTCATAAAAACCTTCTATCTTTCTTGCTAAATCACATGATTTATTCATGACCATGATGTCCTGGATTCATTTTAGCAATATGGACAAGATATTGATTATATGACTTATTTCTGCTGAAATTACTTTTAATTTATGTACATAAACCGCGTTTGATCGCATCATCCACCATTTCCACCACAATTTTATACAGTGCCTCTGATCCATCCTTGATGATCTCGTTGATCTCCCGCAAACGGGCGGCTTTCACATCCCCATCCACCCAGGCTTTCCCGCCACTCTCATAATTTGACCACATCGGCATGAAACGGTCGATCGCCTTGGCATAACGTGCCTCAGCCGTCAAGCGGGCTTCAAATTCCAGCCATAGTGTCTTTAATTCCCCGCCCTGGGTCTCAGGCAGGATGCCAAACAGGTGCTCAGCCGCTTTCAACTCCCTTTCTTCCTGGTCCTCCACTTCTTCGGCATAGAAAAGGCAGGTATCCCCCGCCTCGATCTCCACCACATCATGGATCAATAGCATTTTGATCACTTTGCCGATATCAATGGGATCATTGGCAAAATCTTTGAACACCCAGGCTGCCAGGGCGGCATGCCAGGAATGCTCCGCCGTATCTTCAAAGCGTGATCCATCCAGCAGGTAGTTACGCCTGACCACAGATTTGAGGTTGTCTGCTTCCGCAATGAACGCAAGTTGTTTTTGAAGCTGTGTGTTGTTCATGATCAATTTCCTTATAGTTTTTTCCAGGGTTTCTTTTTTAATGACTTACAATACCTTCAAGGTTATAATATTCTAAACCTGAAATGGTTTAACTCACCTAGGAGTATGATGAAAACAGCCCGTATTCTATTGCTCATTTTGCTCATGCCAGGTTTGCTTTTTGCCTGTAATAAACAGCAACTCACCCTGGAAGGGGAATCAGCCTACCCGGCAGCTCCTGCAGGGCAAATGCCAGGCGCAGCAGCTTCATCGACTGAAGAGATTGAAGCAATACCTACCACTCCACCCCAACAACCAACAGCGGATATGAATATCTATCCAGTCAATGTGCCTTTAACCCTTCAGCAAGTGTCATCAGAAGTGATCAGTGCACTCCAGGCAAATGACCTGGCAAAGGTGGCGGCCTTCGTCCATCCCGTCCAGGGTCTCCGTTTTTCACCTTATTCATATATCAATCCTGAAGATCTGGTTTTCTCTGCTGAGGTCCTGCCCGGTCTGTTGGATGACCCACAGATCCATAATTGGGGGATTTATGATGGCAGTGGTCTGCCGATCGACCTGGCCTTTTCCGATTACTATGCGCAGTTTATATACAGTGCTGATTTTGCCAACGCCGAGCAGGTTGCTTACAACCAGTTCATTGGCTTGGGTAATATGATCAACAATCTTACTGATTTTTACCCGGATGCAGAGTTTGTGGAGTATCATTTCAAAGGTTTTGATAAGCAATATGAAGGCATGGACTGGCAATCCCTGCTTCTGGTTTTTTCAAATGAAGGTGGCACTTACTACCTGGTCGGCATCATACATGCCCAGTGGACAATTTAGAATGGAGACATTTAATGAGTTTTGATGAATTAATCAATAAAATACAGGAACAGGTCGCATCCCGTCGTCAGGAGATAGTCCAGTTCATGCGCGATATATGTGCCATCCCCAGTATGGACTCAAAGATCGGTCCGGTTGGGCAGCGTATAGCAGATGAGATGAAACGCCTGAACTTTGATGAGGTCAGGTTCGACAAAATGGGCAATATCCTCGGAAGGATCGGTCATGGCAAGCAGGTCATTGTCTTCGACTCGCACATCGATACGGTGGGTATCGGCGATCCCAACCAGTGGCAGTGGGATCCTTTCATCGGCAAGGTCGAAGATGGCGTACTTTACGCCCGCGGCGCTTGCGACGAGAAAGGCTCCACACCCGGCATGGTGCATGGTCTTGCCATTGCCCGTGACCTGGGCTTGCTGGATGGCTGGACTGCCTACTACTTCGGTAACATGGAAGAGTGGTGTGATGGGATAGCCCCCAATACCTTTGTCGAAGTTGATCCGGCAGTCCGCCCGGACTTTGTGGTCATTGGTGAACCCACCAAAATGAATGTCTACCGGGGTCACAAGGGTCGCATTGAACTTAAGGTCACTGCCCGTGGTCGCTCTGCCCATGCCGCCAGCAACCACCTGGGCATCAATGCCATTTATCTTTTACTTCCGGTCATAGCCGGTATCCGCGACCTTGAACCCCAGCTGGGGGATGACCCCTTCCTTGGTCATGGCAAGATCACCGTCTCCGATATGCAAGTTTCAACCCCATCGATCAATGCCGTACCTGACGAAGCTGTGATCTACATTGACCGGCGTATGACCTTCGGCGAAACACGTGAGACTGCCATCTCCCAGGTGCAGTCCCTCATTCCAAAAGAGTATCTTCACTGTATAACAGTGGAGGAATTGTTCTATGACGAACCATCCTACACCGGCTTTGTCTTCCCTGTTGATAAGTACTTCCCTGCCTGGGCCATCAGCGAGGACCATCCCCTGGTCAAAGCAGGTCTTGATGCGCGTCAGGCCATCGGGCTGCCAACTGCGCCTAGTGGTAAGTGGAACTTTTCCACCAATGGTATTTACTGGGCAGGCAAAGCCGGCATACCTGCCATAGGCTTTGGTCCTGGTGATGAAGAGACCGCCCATACGGTCAAAGACTCAGTTAACCTGGATGACATGGTCAAAGCAACTGAGTTCTATGCAATCATCTGTCATAAAATTAATCATCAAAAGTAATAATTGATAAAGGAGTAAGCAATGCAAACATATTTACACGGCCGTGATCTTATTGGAGACCTGGACTTCAGCAAGGAGGAAGTTGAAACCGTTCTCGATGTTGCCTGGGACCTCAAGCGCAAGCGTGCTCTTAACGAACCCCACCCATATTTACGCGACAAAGTGCTGGCAATGCTCTTTTTCTTCAGCAGCACTCGCACCCGCGGTTCCTTTGAAGCTGGTATGGCTCAATTGGGCGGTCACGGTGCATTCATTGAAAGTACCACCACCCAGATCGCCCATGGCGACACAGCGAAAGAGATCGGCGAGATATACGGTCGCTACTTCGATGGCATCGCCATCCGTCACTGTGATTGGCTCGTCGGTAACCAGTATATAAACGAGGTTGCCAAAGCCTCCCGGGTGCCAGTCTTGAACATGCAGTGTGATATCTACCATCCATTCCAGTGCCTGGCTGACCTGATGACCATCATGGAGAAAAAGGGACGTGACCTGCGCCGCAAAAAGATCGTCGTTTCCTGGGCTTACGCTGCTTCATACCTCAAGCCCGTCTCCGTGCCCCAGTCACTGATCCTCCAGATGCCCCGCTTTGGCATGGATGTGGTCCTTTCATATCCCAAGGAATTCAAGTTGATGCCCGAGATCGAAGCCGAAGCCAAAGCCCAGGCCAAAGCCTTCGGCACTGGCTTTGAGATCGTCAATGACATGGATGAAGGCATTCGCGGCGCTGATGTCATTTACGCCAAGTCCTGGGGACCACTCCTGACCACTGCCGATGGCAAGGAGGGCAAGATACTCCAGGATTCATATAAGGATTGGATCATGGACGGCCGTCGCCTGAGATTAGCCAAAGAAGATGCCATTTACATGCACCCCCTGCCGGCTGACCGCAATATTGAAGTGACCGATGAAGTCATCGATGGTCCACAATCTGTTGTTTATGATGAGGCAGAAAACCGTCTGCATGCCCAAAAAGCCGTTATGGCTTTGACCATGTAATGGAATAATCTGGAGAAAAGGATATATTCTTCCAGTAAATTCACTGGTCGAATAAAACAAACAGACTTCCGGCAAGAATAGCTGGAAGTCTGTTTGTTTTGGGAAGCAGGTCAATTAATTCCTAATACTTTCCATAGTATCGTATCACCCATAAACTGGATCCGGGTTGAATGACAGGGGCAATGAATGGAAATCGGTTAGGATCAGCTTCCCAGGCGCGGGAACTGAGCGAGACGATCTCGATCCAGGTCTCACCGGGTTTTAGCGGGAATGGATTTCCTTCAGCATCGATAAAACGGATGGGGCGCAATAATCCAGTCTCTTTCTCATGATCACCATACTTGCTCGTCCAAAAGAGGTTGTATATTTGCCCGTCTCTGAAAAGGATCGCTTTTCCCTTAGCAACATTGTTTAACTCGATATCAATCAGGGTCGGTGCCTGGTAGTTGTGATTGGCAAATAGAATTATCACATTTTCTTTGGCGATCGGAAGACCATTCAGGCGATCAGTTGATATAGTAAAAGTACTTTTGCCATCTGTTGAAATATCACTGCGGATATATGCCCCCATGTCAGGATCGAATTGCCATTGGATTTGGTTAAGAAAACTGTAATAGATCCAGGCTTTTGCTGCAGGGCTACCACCGGATGGTACTTCCAAATCGAAGTAAAGGCCTTCAAGGAATGGTTCTCTCCCAATTCTGTTGTATTCGGCTATGGCTATTTTTTCAAGCTGGTCAACACCGATCATTGCACTGTTGATGTCACTAGAATCTGAACCAAATATATTTGTGGAACTGTTTAATGTAGTTGCTACATTTGATGAAGCAGAAGCCATTACCAGGAAACCATTGAGTTGGGCTCGCATGGTCTCATAGGGCAAACGCCCGGAACGGATCGGACCGATCTGTCCTCCAGCAGCTGTACTGGAGCCTGTCGATGTATTCCCGGTTGAGGTTGACCCTGAGATCGGATCACCTTCTGTCTGTCCACTGACTGCTGAAGGGAATGAACCATAAAAAACTGCCAGAAAACGTGTCATTCCTTCTCCTATAGCCATTTCATAGACGAGAGGGCTGGTGCTTAATCCAGCCTGTGGTCGGGCTGAAGCAGGAAAGTTGGATACTGAAATCAGGGCGGGTGGATAGCGCAATAAAATCGGGTCTGCAGCCATCAAACCGGTTAGAGGATTCACGCCTTCAGGAAAACTGGTAGGTCCTACCTTATGTGAAGTTGTTTGGGTAGATTCGATCGCTATAGTTGCAGTCAATTCAGAAGTGGGTAAAAGTTCTTCAGTCGGCATTTCTGAGGGTTGTTCCGTAGCCAATAATTCTGGTTGATAATTTGAAGAGTCTTCTGAAGCTAAGGTTTCATTTGCTACAGGCTCTTTAGGGTCGGCAATTTCCATAGATGAAGCTGGTTTAATAGGATCAGTCGACAAATCATTTACCGGAACATCAAGGCTGGGGGATGAGCTGGGAAAGTAACAACCAGACAATAACAGAATGAGGATCAGGTTGATAGCCACAAGTTTTTCTTTGATTCTCACAGTAACCTCCAGAACAATTGGTTTATACCATTATACAGACAAGGAGTCCCCAAATGTGGCTACTGGCAAAATGGGTATTCCAGAGATATTAATTTGATGTCTGTTGTCGAAATCTTTTATTTACCTGTGGTTTATAGTGGCTGCAAGTAATTTTCTCAAAAAATCATGTTTTCCGACTATTCGACCAAAAGATCGTGCCCATCAATGCTTCTTCTATTATCGAAAGGGTGAGCAAAATGCTGAGAACCAACCATACATTAGCCAGGAACTGCCAGCGGGCTAAGTTTATTGCAAGGCCGATCGCTTGTGACCCACTTATCAAAAGCAAGCGATTTAACAAACGGGGTGATTCTATCTGGGTTGCCAGGCTGCTGCGCTGCCATAGGATCATGCCACCAACTGTCAAAATCAAGAACAAACCAATTGCCAGCAAAACGATCTGATCTCCCTGCAAATGTCCAATCTTATACAACAATACCCCACAATGCCTGGTAAAGAATGCTACGGGACTTTTTTCCTGGAACAAAAATACCCGAACCGCGAGAAAATGAGCATCTGACTTTTGGTCAATAACCAACGACCTAGATACTTTTATTGTTTCATTTGGTTTCAGCATCAGCTTTTCTTGAAAACTGGGAGTGCCTGGCCTTAAGAAAGGGCCGCTGGCAATAAATAACACATTCTGGCTGATATTCTCACCCCTCCTATTCCTGATGTATACCTGGATCGGCTTTTCTTCATATGGAGTAATAACCAGTGGGCAATGAATAAGGTCAATATAACTTTCTTTTTCCAAAGTGGGGTCAAACGGCACGATTTCAGGAACGCCCCAAAGTGACATTCCCTGCATATTGCTTAACACTGGCAGTAAATTAAGCATCAATCCAAAGACAATCCCCAGAATAAACAAGATGATGCCTGTGACCAAAGGTAACTTATTTCTAGAATTCATCTTACAAACCAAAATCAGGACACCGATAATAACACTGTGATATTCAGATTAATGAAAGTAGTCCTCTTCTTTTACTTTCAGCCTGTTTGCAAGATGATAACACCTTTTACTTTATACAATATAATTAATAACAAGTTAGGTAACAACTTTTTTGGTCAGGAGGTAATGCATGAACACAACTCAACAACTACATCATCTCGGACAATCAGTCTGGTATGACAACATCCAGCGTGGCTTGCTTAAAAATGGTGAACTGGCTGGCATGATCGCCCGAGGCGAGATCCGTGGGGTAACCTCCAACCCGTCCATCTTCATGAATGCCATCACCAAAACCACTGATTATCAGCAAAGCATCCAAAACCTTGCTACTTCCAGCCCCGATGCCCTTGCGCTGTTCTTCTCCCTTGCCATCGAAGACATCCAGGCAGCTGCCGACCTGTTTCTTCCCCTATACGAACAAACCCATGGTACAGATGGCTATGTCAGCCTGGAGGTTAGTCCCTACCTTGCCTACGACCCGCAAGCCACTTTTGCCCAGGCCAAACAACTCTGGGAGCGCGTCAATCGTCCCAACCTGATGATCAAGATCCCCGCCACCCAGGCTGGCATCCCCGCCATTGTCGACACCATAGCCACCGGCATCAACGTCAATGTCACTCTCATTTTCTCACTGGAACGATATGCCCAGGTCATGGACGCCTACCTCAGCGGTCTTGAACAGCGCCTTGCCATAGGTTTGCCCATCGGCTCCATTGCTTCTGTTGCGTCCTTCTTTGTCTCCCGCGTCGATACGCACGTCGATGCCCGCCTGTTAAAGCTCATTGAAGTTCATTCACCATTATCCGAAATGGCTGCTTCTCTGCCTGGAAAAGCAGCCATCGCCAATGCCCGCCTGGCTTACCAGGACTTTAAAACCGTTTTCTCCTCCCCCCGCTTCCAGATGCTCAAAGCCCACGGTGCGCAACTGCAGCGTCCCCTCTGGGCATCCACCAGCACCAAAAACCCCAAATATCGTGATGTCCTTTATGTTGAGGAGCTGATCGGTCCCAATACTGTCAATACCATCCCACCTCAGACCCTATCTGCATTTCTTGATCACGGTAAGGTGCGTTCCAGCATCGAAGAAGGCTTGGTCCAAGCCAGCCAGGCGATAAAAGATCTGGCAGAACTTGGGATCGAAATGACCCAGGTCACCCAACAACTGGAAGACGAAGGCGTAAAAGCGTTTTCAGACGCTTTTGACACCCTTTTGGCTGCCATCCGTTCTCTGATAGCCAATTAAGCACCACCGTAGTGCCTCAAAATAAAATGTTACTTTGCTGGTATCGATGGCTCAAATGAAAA
>CAYSZB010000012.1:0-1165 GCA_964435475.1 uncultured Anaerolineaceae bacterium
TGGTCGGTAAATAAATGTTCCAGATCGTTTCGACAAACCAGTTGGAACCATTGGCATTGGCACCGCCGGTATAACCCCGGATGCGAACATAAATATTCTCGTCAAACTGCAGACCCAGGTCATCTGTCACCCAGCCACCCTCAACCCTGTATCCACCCGCGGGATATCCAAAATTAATGCCATCGTTGGAAAATTCAAAGTTGACCCACCAGAATTCCGGACCCGGTCCACTGCGCAGCCATGTAACCTTGCCACGATCTGCAGTAAGACTCTGACCTGTGGGCTGGTCTACGGAGAGGCGCCCGATAAAAGTACGCGGGCTGCCAGCCAGGTTGCTAAAGTTGCCCACAGTGATGAGCTTGCCATCCGATTGGATAGCCAAACCCAATACGCTGGCATTGGCGCCAGGGTTAAAACTGCCATCCAGTGTGCCATTTGCGTTGAAGCGACCAAGATAGTTGCGACCGATCCCACTTAATAAGGTAAATAAACCACCGACCACGATCTTGCCATCGTCCTGTTCCACCATGGTGTAGACACTACTATTGGCATATCCCTCAAAGCTGGTGACAAGGGTTCCATCAGAGGCAATTTTCGCGAGCCTTGATCTGGTGACCTGGCTGCCAGATACACCCATCTGGTTAAAATCGCCCCCAATGAGATGTGCCCCGTCTGACAGTGGAAGGATCGTGCGAACAGTATTGTTTGGGCAAGGATTGTAGGCGGTTTCAAGGACACCATAATTGGATACTCGTGCCAGATGATTTATCGAAGTATTTCCATTTATTGACCAGAAGACCCCGCCAACCAGGATCTTGCCATTTTGCCAAGCAAGCGTATAAACCTTTCCACCCGTGCCGAATGAAAAAGTTTCAAAGTCTTTGTTGTCCACAGTTCCGTTAGTGTTCAGGCGGGCAAGGTTTTCAGTCGCAGTGCTGCCCACAGTAGTAAAATCACCCCCAATGATGATCCTGCCATTCGGATCCACCACAATGGCATACACCGGTCCATTAACATATGTCGCAAAGGTTGTATCGAGGGTGCCATCCGCGTTGAGCCTGCCCAGGTTATGGCGTGTTTCCGTGTTGAGTAAAGAGAAATCACCCCCCACCAGGATCTTGCCATCCGACTGCACCGCGAGCGCATATACCGCCCCATCCATGCC
>CAYSZB010000012.1:1265-45020 GCA_964435475.1 uncultured Anaerolineaceae bacterium
TGATGGGATGAAATCCATGTCGAGTGTCCCATCGGGGTTCATGCGCCCGATGCGGGTTCGGGGTTCGGTCTTGAGCGATTCAAAATTACCCCCAATGAGCACCTTGCCATCCGCCTGAACTGCCAATGAAAAGATATCCGAGTTACCTCCAGCCAGGTCCATGTTGACGGAAAAATCAAGCGCACCATTGCGATAGAGGCGGGCAAAACCCGGGCGGGTCGTCGTGACATTGACAATGCTGAATGTGCCACCGATGAGCACCCTGCCATCCAATTGCACTGCGACAGCCCTGACAGAGCCGGCCGTGCTGGCACTGAAAGTGGTGTCGATCGAGCCATCCTTGTTCAAGCGGACAATATTATTGCGGGATTGCCCGTTGACCATGCTGAAATCGCCCCCCACCAAGATCCTGCCATCTGCTTGTACCGCAATGGCATAGACTGTGCCGTTGAAATCAGGATCAAAGGAATTATCCATGGTGCCATCGGTGTTCAAACGCATAATTCGCAGGCGGTCATAAAAGCCGCTGGCTCCTACCAGGACCTGGGTGAATTCACCGCCCACCAGGATCCTGCCATCCGCTTGCAGGGTTATAACATGCACCTGGGCAGAAGTACGAACACTGAATGAAGCCTGATTGGAGCCATCTGCATTCAAACGAGCCAGGTATTGACGGCTGGTACCGGCTAAATTTGTATAATTACCTCCCACCAGGATGCGGTCATCCGGCTGCACCACGATGACATTGACCGCTGCATCGGCATTCGGGTTGAAACCCGTGTCCAACGAGCCATCCGGGTTCAGGCGCCCGATGCGGTTGCGGGCAACGCCAGCCAGTTCGGTGAAAAGACCCCCGACGAGGATCTTGCCGGTGGATTGCAGGGCGATAGTCTTAACCTCAAGATTAGCTCCCGGGTTAAACCCATCGTTTGCGGAAAGCGCTGAGGCCTCCCGCGGGGTAAGCGCACCCAAAACGATGCTTATGACCAATGCAATGATCAATACGGGAAAAGATCTGTTTCTACTCATTTTTCTCCTTATCGCCGACCCAACATCCAGGCCAGGATGGTCAATACAAAGCTGCGGCTCATGGCTTACGTTGGTTAAAGTCAGCCACATTAGTGTAATGCAACAGTACGATTGTCAAAGAAATAATTCTTGCCTGGCAAAGTACAGTGGAACCGGGTTGTAATTTCATTGTCTATAAGAAGCCCTGAAGAACTGTGTAGAGCGCTGTGTAACTTACATGAATATTTTAATGGAAATAAGAGAGAATCGCAAGCATTTTCACATGATCGTTCGATGCAGGTCTTGCCCGGTTTTGGATTTTGATCAGGCCAGTCCTGCGATCCCCGGGGCAAGGCGCAGTAAAGTGGGATCGGAACGGCCTGATCAATATTTACGAAAATCGCATACCCACAAAATCAATCATGATGGTTACAAAACTGACAGCGATTTTTGTTTCGCAACCTGTCCATATGGGCAGCGATGCCCAAGCGCTAACTTCACAATGGGGGTATGTGTGCAGCGAAGTTGCGATCTTTACGAACTTGGTCCTCCTTCCAGTTTCGCAACAGGGTACATGTGCAGCGATGACCCAAGCGCCATTGCCATACCAGCAAAACCTCTGGTACCTTCGGAAAATGCAGCTGGCACCTCCGGCCTAGCGCCAAGGGGTACATTGCCAAGCACCCTGCCGAAGGCCCTGGAAGGAAGCCCACAGGGCGTGAGGATGGTTAACACTTGTCTTGCATATCCCTTTACAGCTCCCACCGAATTAACACAATGTTAATACACATGTTGACAAAGCGTGATAATATATACCCTGCTTGTTTACAGAAGGTCACGAATACCATGCACGTCGTTTGGTTTGGAACTCCTGCAAGAACAAAGCACCAAAGTTTATGAAAGGAGTTTTAAATCATGGCTGCAAAAGAACAAGGCACCGTAAAGTGGTTCAATGGCGAAAAAGGCTTCGGCTTCATTGAGCGCGAAAGCGGCAAAGATGTGTTTGTGCATTTCTCGGCAATCATCGGTGACGGATACAAATCCCTCAACGAAGGCCAACGTGTAGAATTTACCGTTGTCCAAGGCGAGAAAGGACCCCAGGCTCAGGACGTAGTCGCCCTGTAAACATCAGGTCTGAACACAGAAGCAGTCCCCACAAAGGACTGCTTTTTTATTTAAACGGCATAACGCAGGCCTGTTATGGATTACAATAAGCGCATTATTTATCTCATCATTCAGGATTTATTGTATGGCTTATTATCACCCATCCAGGGGGGCATACCGGCTTAACCTGCCACGCCAGGGAGAATTTAAGGCATGAGCGAGGCAGATTTTTTCAAAATACTGCTTTACGCCTGGTTCATCATTGGCGCGCCGATATTCATCGCCCTGTTCTTCTTCAAGGCACCCTACGGACGCTACAGCCGCCAGGGATGGGGACCACTGGTCGGCAAGCGCGCCGCCTGGATCATCATGGAAGCACCGTCGGCAATCGCCTTTGCCGTGCTGTTCTTTGTGGGTGACCACCACGCGACCATCACCAGCTGGGCATTTTTTATCCTGTGGGAAACGCACTACATCTACCGGGCTTTCATATACCCGCACCTGCTGAGAGGCAAAGCCAAACACATGCCGCTCTCGATCATCCTCTTTTCTATCATCTTTAACATGATCAACTGCTACCTGAACGGGCGCTGGCTCTTTCAATTTTCGGGGGGATACTCCAACAGCTGGCTCCTGGACCTGCGCTTCGTTTTTGGGGTGCTCATCTTCCTGGGCGGGCTGATCATCAACCGGCACTCGGACATGCAGCTGCGAAAACTGCGCCAGCCCGGGGAAAATGCCTATAAATTGCCCTCGGGAGGGCTCTTCAACCTGGTGGCATGCCCCAACTACTTTGGTGAAATTGTTGAATGGACCGGATGGGCACTGGCGACCTGGTCACTGGCGGGGCTGTCCTTCGCCTTCTGGACCTTCGTCAACCTGGCCCCACGGGCGTATGCACACCTGCAGTGGTACAAGGAGCAATTCGTAGAATACCCGGATGAACGCAAGGCATTGATCCCCTGGATGTGGTGAAAAGTTCCAGGTTATTCAGAATTTGGGTCTATTTTCAAAAGCCTGACCAAAGCCTCGCCTTCATAGACGGTGATCGGCTTGTCAGCGATCCAGGCACGGGCTTTCTGGGAAAGCCTGCCGGTGGTCATTAAGAATGCACGGGAAGCCTTTTCATGCAGCATGGCTCCCAGCAGGTCCCGCAGGATCGGCTCGCCCACCGTGCCCTGGTAGCGTTTGCACTGCACGATCCATTTTTCCCCTTTGCCATCGTAGACAATGACATCCACGCCATGATCCTGCTTCTCTTCATAGGGACGGGTGCGGTAGCCCAGGGACTGGAAAAAACGGGCGGTGAGGGCTTCAAATTCCGCCGGCGGGAGGGCTTTGAGGTATTCCAGGCTGCCGAGAAGTTGCATTTCGCGCCTATCCTGGCGATAGCGCTGGATGGCACTGGCTAACGTCACCACGCCAGACACAGCACCGAGGGTGAAGAAGGCAATGCGGTTGTATGGTTCGGGGAGAAAAGAAGATGCCCCATGATTGAAAAGGACCAGCGTAAGGGCAAGCAGGGCGGCAAAACACCAGGCCAGGAAGACCTGACGGGCGGCTTTCAACAGGCGCTGAGTAAAGGAATCACCTTTAAAACGGAAGCGAATGAAACCGACCAGCAGGATCAGCGGCCAGAAAAAATACAATACAGACAGGACATCCAAAAACAATTTCACAGAAACAACGCCTTAAGCAGAAGTGATTTTATCATACACGAACAAGTGTTTCATTTATGGATTTCATTTCATGTATAATCAAAACAAGGAAAGAAATGATGAAAAAAGATAGCGAAAGAGAAGTGGCACTGCCACAAAGGTCACGCAACCTGGTCTCGCGGGCCTGGGAAAACCTGCCACAGGCGGACCGCGAAAACCTGAAAGAGATCGTTAAAGGCATCCCGCTGGACAGGAACCCGATGAACACCCTGCTGGACCTGGTGATGATGCAGTTCAAGATATCCAAGGGCAGCAAGAAACAGGTGGCGATCATTGGCCCGGCAAACGTGGGAAAATCGACGCTCTACAACCAGTTCAGCCGTGAAAAGGGTGATAAAGCCAAGGTGGGACCGGTGCCCGGCACGACACGCGAAAACCAGGAAGGGGATGCAGGGTTGTTTGCCATCGTTGACACCCCCGGGGCGGACGCAGTGGGGTATGTGGGGCAGGCGGAGCGGGACGAGGCATTTGAAGCGGCAGAAAACGCGGATTTTATCGTACTGATGTTCGATGCAATCCAGGGGATCAAGCAAAGCGAACTGGAACTTTACCAGGCGATCCTGGCGCTGGAAAAACCGCATATCCTGGTGGTCAACAAAATGGACCTGACGAAAAAGTTTTATGCGGAGGTGCTGGCGAAAGCCGCGCAAAACCTGCAGGTCGGGGCAAATGAACTGATCCCGATCTCTGCGGCAAAGGGAGATGGGATCTCGCGGGTGGTGATGTCGATCGCAGCGATGGACCCCGAACTGACCATCTCGCTGGCGCAGGCAATGCCCAAGTTCCGCTGGAAGCTGGCCTGGCGGTCGATCGTGTCGTCTTCTGCGCTGGCAGCGGCGATCGCCCTGACCCCCCTACCGGTCATCGATTTCATCCCGCTGGTGATCACGCAGACAAACATGGTGATGACCATCGCCCGGATATACAACTACAAGATCACGCTCAAACGGGCAAAGGAACTGATCGCCACCTTCGGGCTGGGCATGCTGGGACGGACGCTCTTTCAGCAATTAAGCAAGGCAGGCGGGGTGCCCGGATGGGTGCTCTCGTCAGGGATCGCCACCGCCATGACTGTGACGATGGGCTATGCCTCGATCATGTGGTTCGAACGGGGCGAACGGGTGAGCCAGAAGACACTCAAGGAACTGACAAGCAAGGTGACCCAGGCGGTGGTTGGGGCATTGAAGAAAAAGCGCAAGGACAAACCCAGCCAGGAGCAGATCAGCCAGGACGTGATCGAAGCGCTGCAGAACACGGAATTTGCCCAAAAAGAGGGCATTGAAGAGATCATTGCAGAAGCGGGTGAGACAAACCTGCCCGGGTAGGGACACCCAATAGGTCATTTTTAAACAAACAGCCCTGGCGAAGTGACCAGGGCTGAGTTTTTAATTGGACAATGATTATTAGATCAGGCCGACCTGTTTGCCGACCTTTTCAAAGATCTCAAGGACGCGGTGTAACTGGGCATCGGTATGGGTCGCCATATAACTGGTGCGCAACAACTGGCGCCCCGGAGCGGTGGCGGGGGAAATGACCGGGTTGACGAAGACACCGGCTTCAAAGAGCAGGCGCCAGGTAAGGAAAGTGCGCTCGTCATCGCCGATGATGATCGGGATGATGGGGGTGACCGAGTTGCCGGTGTCAAAACCCAGTTCGCGGTAGCCTTTGCGCATAAAATCGGCGATCTTGTTGACGCGGGCTATGCGCTGGGGTTCCTCCTGCATGACATGCAGAGCGGCGAGGGCGGCAGCGGCGTTGGCGGGTGACATGCTGGCACTGAAGATCAGGCTGCGGGCAGTGTGCTTGATGTAATCGACAACATCCGCATCGCCGGCAATAAAACCACCGAGGGAGGCAAAAGACTTGCTGAAGGTGGACATGACCAGGTCGACCTGATCGGTCATACCAAAATGGGCGGCTGTACCGCGCCCACCACCAAGGACACCCATGGCATGGGCATCATCGACCATCAGGCGGACGCCATACTGCTGACAGAGGGGGATGATCTCGGGCAGGGGGGCAATATCACCTTCCATGCTGAAAAGGCCATCAACAATGAGCAGCTTGCCTTTATCGGCAGGGAGGCTCTGCAGAACACGCTTCAAATGGTCCATATCATTGTGGCGGAAGCGTTCGATCT
This sequence comes from uncultured Anaerolineaceae bacterium, assembly GCA_964435475.1. Lineage (GTDB taxonomy): Bacteria > Chloroflexota > Anaerolineae > Anaerolineales > Anaerolineaceae > CAYSZB01. The sequence goes on from CAYSZB010000012.1 coordinate 7,236, forward strand.
TGCCGCCGGAGAGGAAGGCGCCATCGACAATGCTGGCATGATCCTCTTTATCGAGGATGACAATGTCATCCTTGCCAACGATCGCGCTGACCGTGCCGAGGTTGACCTGCATGCCGGTGGAATAGACCAGGGCAGCGTCCTTGCCCACCCAGGCAGCGGCTTCTCTTTCAAGTTGTTCATGCAGGCTGAGGTTGCCATTGAGGAAACGCGAACCGGTGCAGCTGGTGCCGTAGCGGTTGATGGCGTCAATGGCGGCCTGGCGCACTTTGGGATGGGTGGTCAGACCAAGGTAATTGTTCGAGCCGCACATGATGATGCGCCGGCCTTCGTAGATGACCTCGGTGCCCTCGTTCTCATCCAGGGGGATGAAAAAAGGGTAGTAACCCTGCCGTTTGGCTTTCTTTACAACATCAAAATCGTAACATTTCTTGAAAATATCCATCATACTATCCATTTCACAAATAAAGTTTGAATGAATCCTGGTAAAGCATTACAAAAAAATCTCCATGCGATTGTTTAACGCAGAAGTTCAAATAAAGTAGCGCCAAGCAGGGAGAAATGGTTATAATAATCCTGTCGATACAAACAGACAAGCAAAGGATGTGATCATGAAAAAGGCAGCAGTTTTCCCGATCCTTTTGGTTCTTATTCTCTCCTCATGCAATATCCCCAAAGTCACGCAAGAAGCTCTTGAGCAGGATGACATCGTGGCAACACAGGTGGCACAGATGCTGACACAGGTGCGGGAACAAACGGTTGAGGAACCCGTGGTGACTGACGAACCGGCAGTACAACAACCCACAGAGACAACCCAGCCCAGCGCCACACCGGAACCGACCGCGACCAGCACGCCCCTGCCGACCAGCACACCGACCAATACCCCCACACCCACACCGGACCTCTCGGACCCGGCGATCACACTGGGGGCACCCTCATGGACCAACGAATTCTCAGCGGTTTCCAGCGTTTGGGAATATGCCGACACAGAGACCTCTTTCCATGTGGCAGATGGATTCTTAAACATTAAGTCCTACGGTTACCCTTACTGGCACGGGTGGTACGTCACCTCGCCCAAGATCGAGGATTTTTACCTAGAAATGACCTACAACATGCCGGTCTGTTCAGGCAGTGACTACATCGGGCTGGCATTCCGCTCGCCGGATGGCACGCAGTTCTACTTCATGGCGGCATCCTGCAACGGGTCATGGGGCTTTTACCGCATGGATTCGACAATCAAGGTCAATACGATCCTGTCTTTCGCACCCTCAGGTGAATTCAAGCCAGCCCCCAACGTCAACCGGATCGGAGTAAAGGCCAACGGGACATCATACGAGTTTTATGTTAATGGCAAAAAGGTGGGGTCGGCCAGCGACAGCACGTTGAAGGATGCGGGCATGATCGGTTTTGTGACATCATTTGTTGAGAATAATGGGTTTACGACCCGGGTTGACAAACTGCAATACTGGCTATTGCCGTAAGCGAATCTGAAGCTGGGATCTGTGCGATAGGTCCCAATTAGAAAATTTTATTAGGGTATGAGATGAAGATCATACAATTTGACCCTGACGAGCGGAAATTCCAGAAAGCCTTCCTGGAATTTCCGTTTAAGTTGTACAAAAACACCCCGCAATGGGTACCGCCCTTCAGAAGCGACCTACGCAAGGTTTTCTCACGAAGCAAGCATGGTTTTTATGATCACGGGACAGCCAGGTTCTTTTTGGCTGTGGACGAAAAAGGCAAGGCACTCGGACGGCTGGCGGTGTTGGACAACTTCGGGTACAACGAACATTTCAAGACAAAAACGGCCATTTTTTCGATGTTCGAATGCATTGCAGATTTTTTAGTGGCAAAAGGATTGTTCGAAGCCGGGTTTAATTGGGCGATCGGGCGGGGTTTGAACGAGATGGTCGGACCAAAAGGTTTTGCGGTATTGGATGGCTTTGGCACCCTGATCGATGGCTTTGAATACCGGGCGGCGTTCGGTAAGGTTTATAACCCACCCTATTACCAGGAATTCCTGGAAAAACTGGGCTTTGAGAAGAAATGGGACACCTTTACAGGGATCCTGGACCGTTCATACCACTTACCCGAAAAGGTAGGGCAAATTGCGGACCTGGTCATGAAAAAACGGGGGCTAAGCATCAAGCGCTTCAATGTACGCAAAGAGATGTATGCCTATATTGACTATCTCCAAGAGCTGTACAACGGCTCACTGGCAAACGACAGCGCCAACATGCCAATCTCAGACCGCGACATGCAGACGATGGTAAACCAGGCTTTAAAGTTTGCCGACCCGCAACTGATCAAGCTGATCATGAAGGAAGAGAAGCCGGTCGGGTTCCTGCTGGCTTTCCCGGACATCGGCAAAGCAATGATCCGCAGCAAGGGGCGGCTGCTGCCTTTTGGCTGGTACCACATTTTGCGTGCGCTTAAGAAGACCGATACGGTAGACCTGGACGGTGCCGGGATATTGCCGGAATACCAACGCATCGGGGGCACGGCACTGATGTATAGCGAGATCTACGAGAGCGTGACATCCAAAGCCAACTACCAGTATGCGGAGTTGATCCAGGTGCGGGATAACAACCCGCAGATGCTGCTGGAATGGGAAAACATGGGCATCAAACCGAGAAAAACTCACCGCTCATACCGGCGGGACCTACCATAATAACAAGCAACGAGGAGCATGGCATGAAAAGAATTCAAGGCTGGGGCAATGTAGAGACGGATTACCCGGTTCCAGAACCGGCAAAACGCTACCTGGCGGGAGCGGTTGGCGCACCGCTGCAATTGAAAGACACTACGCTGGAAGAACTGGTGACGAAAGTGCCGGATTCGCGGTTGAAACCCAACCCGATGGTAAGCACCGACGCAATTGAACGGCTGGGGCATGCACGCGGGCAATCGACCCGCGACTGGGTGGAAATGCGCGACGGTTTGATCCAGACATTCCCGGACGGGGTGGCTTACCCGGGCAGCGTCGAAGATGTAAAGGAGATAATCCAGTATGCGATGCAAATGGGGTGCAAACTGATCCCGTATGGCGGCGGTTCAAGCGTGGTGGGGCACCTGACCCCGACAGGTTCCGATCAGCCTTTCCTTTCGGTAGACATGACCAAGATGGACAAAGTCGTTGGCATTAATGAATCTGACATGACCGCAGTCATTCAAGCCGGCGCCAGGGGGCCGATCCTGGAAGAGCAGCTCAACGCAGCGGGTTATACACTGGGACACTTCCCACAGTCGTGGGAATATTCCACACTGGGGGGATGGCTGGTGACGCGGTCGGTCGGTCAGCAGTCGTATTATTACGGACGGATCGAGCCGCTCTTTGCCGGCGGGCACCTGGAGACAGCGTTTGGGGGATATGAACTGCCGGTGATCGTGAAAAGCGCAGCGGGACCGGACCTGCGGGAGTTGGTTTTGGGAAGCGAGGCACGGCTGGGCATTTTGACCCATGCCACGATGCGCATCCGCAAGCTGCCGGAGCGTGAGAGATGGTACGCGGCGTTCTTCCCGAACTGGGAGGAAGGAGTCAAGGCCGAGATGGAAGTTGCCCAGAGGCAGATCCCGGTGTGCATGTCCCGATTGAGCGATGCCATGGAGACAGAAACAACGATGCAGCTTTCGGGTGAAGAAAAACTGGTTAATTTTGCCAAGAAGGGACTTAACCTGGTTGGGATGGGAGACGAAAGGATCATGCTGATCTACGGTGTGACCGGCGAGGCAAAAAGCGGAAGGTTCGCCAAAGGCGAAATGGAAGCCATCATCCGCAAGCACCACGGCATCCCGGTCAATTTCTACCTCGGACCAGCCTGGATGAAGAAACGCTTTCTAACCCCCTACCTGCGCAACACGCTGTGGGAGTTGGGGTATTCGCTGGACACGTTCGAGACCTCCCTGCCCTGGTCAGTATTGAAACAGTACCAGAAGGCTGTAATGCATGACCTGGTGCATGCGCTTGAGCCTGTGAATGAAAAAGTGCTGGCCTTCAGCCATATTTCCCATATCTATACGAATGGCGGCAGCATGTACATCACCTATGCCTACCGACGGGCGGCTGAACCTGAAGCAACACTGCAGCGCTGGCAGACGATCAAGGAAAAAGTCAGCCAAAGGATCCTTGAGTATGGAGGGACGATAAGCCATCAACACGGCGTCGGTCTGGACCATAAGCCTTACCTGCCAAAGGAAAAGGGAGAAATGGGGCTGGCGATTTTACGTAATGTGATGGGGACCTGTGACCCACAGGGGATCTTCAACCCAGGCAAACTGGTGGACAGTGGGGACCGGAAATGAGCGAAGTGGAGAGCCGGCAGCAGACCTGGAAAAACCTGGACCAGGCATGGGATATCGTGATCATCGGGGGCGGGATCACCGGGGCCGGGATCTTTAACTACGCTGCCCGCAAAGGCCTGAAAGTGCTGTTGCTGGAAGCAGCGGATTTTGCATTTGGCACCTCCAGCCGGTCATCCAAACTGGTGCATGGAGGGCTGCGTTACTTGAAGAACAAACAATATGACGTGGTCAAGGAATCAGTGCGTGAACGCGAACGCTTGATCAGGGAAGCGCCAGGGCTGGTCAACAAGATGGCTTTTGTTTACCCGGGGTTTGCCAGTCACAAGAAAGCCCATTATGAAATGGGGGTGGGAACCTTTTTGTATGACATGATGGTGCCGAAATGGGAGCACCACCTGGTTGCCAGGGATGAGCTCTTAAAAAATGACCCATTTGTGCGCAGTGAAGGACTTTTAGGGGCGAACCTGTACTACGATGCGACGGTGGATGACAGCCGGCTGGTTCTGAGAGTTCTGCAGGAAGGGAGCAGGCATGGAGGGGTGGCAATCAACTACGCCAGGGTGGTCGGGTTTCTGAGGGACCTAGCGCAGCAGGTGGTGGGGGTGAGGGTTGAAGACCAATCACCTGAAAAAAGCGGGGTCGCAGAGATCAAAGCCAGGGTGGTGATCAACGCCAGCGGTCCCTGGTCGGACGTGGTGCGCCAGGAGATCCAGGGACAGCCCCAACTGAGAAAATTACGCGGCAGTCACCTGTTCTTTACACATAAACGGGTGCCATTAAGTCAGTCAATCACGATGGTGCACCCGAGGGATCACCGGGCATTGTTTGTTGTGCCATGGGAAGGGACAACGCTGATCGGGACGACCGACCTGGACCAGGAAAACCTGGACGGTGAGCCGCACATTTCAGCTGAGGAAGTCGATTACCTGCTGGAAGCGGCGAATTACATCATGCCTGACCTGCAACTTGGTCATGAAGATGTCATTTCGACCATCTCAGGGCTCAGACCGGTGATCAACTCTGGAGAGGGTACGCCTTCACAGCAATCACGCCGGCACATGGTATGGGAAGAGCAGGGGTTAACGACGATAAGCGGTGGTAAACTGACCATTTTCAGGGTCATGGCAGCCGACTGTTTGAATTTTGTTTCCGCAAAACTGCCCGGACAGCCAAAATTTGATCACCGTGAGCCTGTCTTCGATCTAATACCTGAAAAACCAGGCAACAACCCGATTACTGAGCGGTCATGGCAATTCCTGGCGGGCAGGCATGGTTTGGATGCCACCCGGCTGGTGGAGAGTGCCCAGTCCGGGACCCTGGCAGAAATCGAAGCGACCACCAACCTGTGGGCTGAGCTGGCCTGGGCGGCGGGGCATGATCATGTGGTCCACCTGGATGACCTGCTATTACGGCGGGTCAGGCTGGGTTTATATCTCAGGAATGGCGGACTAGACCAGATCGAGAAGATCAGGGCGATGGTTAGCCCCATCCTGGGTTGGGATGGGCAACGCTGGGAAGAAGAGATCCAACGTTATAAAGGGATCTGGTCCAGTTTTTATTACTTACCTTAGACAAGTTTTATGCAACACCTGGAAACGGAGGAATGATGGCAGGAAAATATATTTTGTCGATCGACCAGGGCACACAATCTGCCCGGGCACTGGTTTTTGACCTTCAAGGCAACCTGCTGGCAAAGAAGCGGGTGCCCATCGAGCCATATTACTCAACACAACCCGGGTGGGCGGAACAGGACCCGGAAGTGTACTGGCGGGCAGTGTGCGAAGCCTGCCAGGCGCTATGGCATGAGCAGGGCGTCGACCCGCACGAAATCGCCGGGGTAGGACTGACCACGCAAAGGTCGACATTGATCAACCTGGATGCCGATGGCAAACCACTGCGCCCGGCAATTGTCTGGCTGGACCAGCGAAGAACCCCCAGGGAAAAACTGCACAAGGTCGGTGGGGTATGGGGGGCACTGTTTGCGCTCAGTGGGATGACCGAAACGGTGGCTTACCTGCAATCGGAGGCGGAATCCAACTGGGTCCGCACCTACCAGCCGGACATCTGGAAAAAAACTCATAAATTTGTGCTGCTATCGGGATACCTGACCTACCGGTTGATCGGCAAGTATGTTGACTCAGCGGGCTGCCAGGTGGCGTACATCCCATTCGATTACAAGAAGCAGGATTGGTGCGCCAAGAGCGACTGGAAGTGGGATGCCGTGCCAGTTGAAGAGAGCATGCTGGTTGACCTGGTTCCCCCGGCCAGCCTGCTGGGAGAGATCAGCCCGGAAGCTGCCGAAGCGACCGGCATCCCGGTGGGATTACCGCTGATCGCCACAGCAGCGGACAAAGCCACCGAGGTCATTGGAGCGGGCTGCCTGACACCAGACATTGCCTGCCTGAGCTATGGGACGACCGCTACAATCAACACGACCCACACCAAATACCTGGAAGTGATCCCATTGATCCCACCCTACCCATCCGCCATCCCCGGGGCATATTCACTGGAGATCCAGGTTTTCCGTGGGTTCTGGATGGTGAGCTGGTTCAAAGAGGAGTTCGGGCAAAATGAGAAGAAACTGGCTCTGGAACGCAACCTAGAGCCCGAGGTCCTGTTCGATGAACTGTTAAGGCAGGCGCCGGCAGGTTCGCAAGGCCTGATCCTGCAGCCTTACTGGTCGCCAGGGCTGAAAGTGCCGGGACCGGAAGCCAAAGGCGCCATCATCGGGTTCGGCGATGTGCATACCCGGTCTTATTTTTACCGTTCAATCCTTGAGGGATTGGGCTACAGCCTCAGGGAGGGACTTGAGAGAACCGAGAAGCGCAGTCACATCCCGATCACCTCGATCAGGGTGGCTGGCGGCGGGTCGCAGAGCCCGGGTGCCATGCAAATCACAGCAGACATCTTCGGGCTGCCGGTTTCCAAACCGCATGTCTACGAAGCATCCGGATTGGGGGCAGCGATCGATGTAGCGGTCGGGTTGAACCTCCACCCAGGATTTGACAAGGCGATCGAGGAGATGACGCATATAGGTGAGACATTCCTGCCCAACCAGGAAACACACCGGCTGTATTCACGGCTTTATGAACGTATCTATAAAAAGATGTACAAGCAGTTAAAACCGTTCTATGACGAGATCCGTGACATCACGGGGTATCCCCCCAAGTAGGAATGCCGACTGGTAGTAGATCGTTATTTTTGGAGGAGCGATGGCAAAATACGAACTGATCAAGAACGCACACCTGGATGGAGATGAATTTTTTTATGAGGGCAGCACCAAGACCGGACTGCTGCTCTTGCATGGGTTTACAGCCACCACCACGGAGGTGAGATTGCTGGCTGAGTGCCTGGTTAAAACCGGCTACACCATCACAGCTCCCCTTTTACCCGGGCATGGAACACACCCGGATGACCTCAACAAGGTCAGATGGCAGGATTGGGTGGATCACGCCGAGACAGCCTACCTGGCTTTGAAAGAGAAAGTTGACGATGTCGTTGTCGGGGGTGAATCGATGGGCGGGCTGGTGGCGTTGATGATGGCGGCACGCCATCCTGAGATCAAAGGCGTGATGACCTTTGCCCCGGCGATCAAGGTGCCTCTCCTGTGGCTTTCACCGGTGATCGCCCTGTTCACCAAATGGTTGAAAAAGGAAAACAAGGATGACGGGTTGGCGTGGAAGGGATACCTGGTCAACCCGAGCAAAGGTGCAGTCCAATTGCTCAAGCTGCAAAAAACTGTCAAGCAGGAGCTCCCCAAAATTCGACAACCACTGCTGTTGGTTACTGGCGGGTATGACAGGACGATCGCGCCTGAGAGCAAGGAGATCCTGCTGGAGAAGGTCGGTTCACAGAAAATTGTCAGCGTGCACATGGCCCACTCAGGACACTGTATAATCCTCGACAAAGAACTGCCCGATGTCTGTCAATTGGCCAGGGATTTCATTTCCGGGCTGTAACTTCAAGGTCAGAGAAGCAAATCAAATCAATCCAAAAATTGACTGGTAGGACTGACAAGAGTATACTAGGGGGCTCTTGTATTGTTTGATGGAAATACGCGGCTGAAGTACCAATTTCCTGACCGATCACCCTGCTTTCCAGATATATACACTACAATAAGCCGTTGAGTTTTTGAATTTGGATGTAAGTTATGAAAGAAAAGCAGTACCCTGAATATGATATAAGGAAATCCGCCAACTCCAAGCCCCTGGTCGGGTTGTGGAAGTTAATGAGCGGCTACCAGTGGCACTATGTCGGTGCCAACCTGGCATTGGGCATTTCATCCGCCTCACGCACCGGCATTTACATGCTTTTGGGATATTACGTGGATGAGATCCTGAAAAAATCACGCTTTGATTCAGCCTTGCTCCTCACAGCGCTGGCATTTTTGTTGTTGATCATTGGACAGGGGTTCTTCTCATTTCTCAGTGGTTACCTGGCCTCACAGACTGCCGAAGGAACCACACGACGCCTTAGAGACCACCTGTTTGACCATATCCAGCGGCTTTCCTATGCATATCATGCTGAATCAAAAACGGGGGACCTGCTTGAAAGAGCAACCTCAGATGTGGATGCGATCCGAAGGTTCTTTGCCGAACAGGCGATCGGCATGGGTAGGATCATTTTGATATTTGTGATCAACCTGGTTGCGATCATCAACCTGAATCCCAAACTGGTGTGGGTCTCAATCGGGATCATCCCGATCATCCTTGTGGTGTCGATCTTCTTCTTCAAAAGAGTGTCGAAGGCATATGAATCCTACCAGGAACAGGAAGCAGTTCTATCAACCGCATTGCAGGAAAACCTCAGCGGTGTACGGGTAGTGAAAGCCTTTGCCCGCCAGAACTATGAGATCTACAAGTTTGAGCAGATCAACTGGGAGAAGTTCAAGCGCGGACGAAAGCTGAACAAGCTGCATTCGTATTTCTGGCCGATCTCGGACATATTCTGTGCTGCCCAAATGCTTTTAGGGCTTTATATTGGTGCCTTGATGGCAATCCGTGGGGAGATCACACTGGGGGCGTATATCACCTACTCGGGATTGATCACCTGGATCATCTGGCCGATCCGCAACCTTGGGCGCCTGATCGTACAGACATCGACTGGCATGATCTCGTTCAAACGTGTTGCATCCATCTTAAAACAAGAACAAGAACCCTTACTGGTAGGTTCAGTCCAACCAACCGGGCAGGTCAACGGGCAGGTTACGTTTGAACATGTAGATTTTGAATACGAAAAGGACAATCCGGTATTGAGGGATGTCTCATTTACCTGTCAAGGGGGCTCGGTGGTGGCACTATTAGGGTCGACAGGTTCGGGCAAAACCTCCCTGGTCAACCTGCTGCCACGGTTTTATGATGTCACTGGCGGCAAAATACTGCTGGATGGGGCGGACCTGCGGGAATACCCAAGGCGATACCTGCGATCACAGATCGGGATCGTGGAACAGGAGCCTTTCCTGTTCTCATGCTCGATCAGGGACAACATTACCTACGGTGTCTCGCGTGAAGTCAGCGATGCGGAAGTTGAACAAGCTGCGCGTTTTGCGGCGATCCATGACGTGATCCTGACATTCCCCAAAGGGTACGAAACCCTCGTGGGGGAAAGAGGCGTAACCCTCTCAGGCGGACAAAAGCAGCGCGTTGCCATTGCCAGGGCTTTGCTGATGAATCCCTGCATCCTGATCCTGGATGATTCGACATCGTCGGTCGATATGGAAACTGAAGCCCAGATCAGGCAGGCTTTGAACCAGTTGATGGTGGACAGGACCACCTTTATCATTGCCCACAGGATCCAATCGATCATGAATGCCGACCTAGTCCTGGTCTTTGACAAAGGTGAGGTTGTTCAATCGGGGACACATGCAGAACTGATCGCAGTTCCCGGAATGTACCGCGAGATCTACGAGATTCAAACACGGATCGATGAAGCTTTGGAAAAGGAAATTACCAGTGTCAACCTATGATGAGTTGGAAGACGATACTTCCGTCCAAATAAATACAAAAACATTCAAGCGCATTTTTGCCTTGCTGCGTCCGCATTGGAAGGTGGTGACACTTTTTATTGTCGGAATCATCATCGTTTCAGCGTTGGACTCGGCGTTCACCTACCTGAGCAAGCAGATCATCGACCTGGGAATCGACCTCAAGGACCCTGAGGCAGTGGCAAGAATTGTTGTGATCTATGCCTCGTTCATCCTGATCCAGGCGATCTTTGTCTTCATTTTTATCTATGCCGTCAGCATGCTGGGTGAACGGATCCGCTATGACCTGCGCAAGCAGTTGTTTAACCATTTGCAAAGCCTGTCATTGTCATATTACAGCCAGACACCGGTCGGATGGATCATGTCAAGAGTTACTTCAGACACCGAACGTGTGGCTGACCTGATGACCTGGGGGTTCCTTGACGCCACATCATCCGCAGTGAACGTGCTGACTTCATCGTATTTTATGATCCTGATCAACTGGAAAATGGCGATCATCGTATTGGTTTCCATCCCGGTGATGATGGTTGTGGCATTCTATTTCAGAAAAAGTATCCTAATCAATTACCGCCGATCCCGCAAATACAACTCGCGGATCACTGCCAGTTTGAATGAAAATATCACCGGTGTGCGGGTTGTCAAGTCGCTCTCACGGGAAGAAGCCAACCTCGGCCTTTTCAAAGGGTTGACCACCAAGATGTTCAGCGCCAGTTTTCGTGCAGCATATCTCTCAGCCCTCTTCCTGCCAACCATTCAGACGATCAGCGCCATTTCACTGGGCGTGATACTCTACCGGGGCGGCTTGAAAGTGCAGGTCGGCGAGATGACGATTGGCGGCATCCAGGCATTCATCTCTTACATTATGTTCATCCTGTGGCCGATCCAGGACCTGGCGAGGGTGTTTGCAGACATGCAGAATGCCATTGCCTCAGCAGAACGCATATTTTCATTGCTGGACACCACCCCGGTGGTTAAGAACCGGGCATCAACCCGGGAGATCCAATCGATTGCAGGTGATATTGAGTTTGAGCACGTCCATTTCTATTATGAAAAAGATGACCCTGTGATCAAAGACCTGTCGTTCAAAGTGAAACAAGGAGCCACAATTGCATTGGTCGGACCGACTGGTGGTGGCAAGACAACCATTGTCAACCTCTTATGCCGTTTTTATGAACCAACAGAAGGAACGATTCGCTTAGCCGGGTATGATTACCATGAGCTTAAGTTACAGGATATCCAATCCAGGATCGGTGTGGTTCTGCAAACGCCCCATCTTTTTTCCGGCACTGTCAGGGATAACATCCGTTATGGAAAACTATCGGCTACTGATGAAGAGATCGAACAGGCTTCAAAGTTGGCCGGGGCATATGATTTTATCGAAAAACTGGACAAGAAGTTTAACCAGGATGTTGGTGAGGGCGGTAATTTGCTGTCTGTTGGTCAAAAACAACTGATCAGCATTGCGCGTGCGATCCTGGCTGGACCGGAGATCTTTGTAATGGATGAGGCGACCAGTTCGGTTGATACGCTGACTGAAGCGCTGATCCAAAAAGGGATGGATCACCTGATGGAAGGTAGAACCAGTTTCATCATTGCCCACCGCCTTTCCACGATCAAACGGGCAGATGTGATCATGGTCATATCAGATGGGCAGATCACCGAGCAAGGCAATCATGATGAGTTGATGCGGATAAAAGGACACTATTTCCGCCTGTACACCCAGCAGTTCCGCCAGGAACTCGAGTCGCAAATGGACCCCTTTACAGACAAGTCTCTTATTCAACCCACATAGCTCTGCACCTATTTTAAGAGGACAACTTGAAATTCGCTGTTAACTACTCCATACCCCTTGCCCAATTCCTGGAAAATAACCTCGATCAGGTTGACCTGATAAAATGCCCTGACTGGGATGGACTTTTCATTGAAGCTGCGAAGGTGAAACCCGTCTATATTCATTTTGACATCCTGGTCGGAAAAGATCAGACCAAACACCTTGACCTTGAACGGGTTGAGCGGTTCCTGGCACATACTTCCACACCCCATGTCAACTGTCACCTGGTCACAACCCGGGAAACAAACCCAAGTTCGACAAAAGATGTCACAGTGATGCTTAAGCAGTGGGAGAAAGAGATCAGTGTGTTGAGCTCCCACTTCGGGAATAAGCACGTGGTCATTGAGCACTTCCCATTCATGCCCTATCATCCTTATATGAAAGCGGCTGTTGATGCAAAAAATATTTCAACCATCATAAATGAAACCGGATGCAGCTTTCTGCTAGACCTGGCACATGCCAGGATCACAGCGCAGGTTTTGGGAGTTGACGCACAGGACTACATCATGGCACTGCCTATCAGGCAGTTGCAGGAATTTCACATTACCGGCATGCGCCTTTATAACGGACTGTGGCATGATCACTTTGAGCTTCTTGATAGTGATTGGTCCTTGCTGGAACGGATTCTGGCGATGGTCAAAAAGAACGAAATACCAGAGCCTGTTATCGCATCTTTTGAATATGGCGGGGTGGGTAATACGTTTGCCTGGCGAACAGAACCCGGGGTAATACAAAACCAGGTGCCACGCTTATGCGCGATGATCAAGTCGTGCTAAATTGATCACGCCAGGTCCGCAGTTCGAAGATGCTGGATGACATCATACAAGCTATTACAGGATTCGACACTGCTGCTGGTGTATACCTGCCAGGCAGGTCGGCCATTAATGCTTTCAATCATGACATAAGGGGTTTTCAAATCCTCTGCCATCAATACTTCGTACCCAACCCTCGATAGCGCCCGAGAAGTCCACAACTTTACCAATCCTGCAGGCCCATCCAGCCCAACAGTCCCGGAAGCCCTGGCAGGCATTTGAAAAGCGCCTGATTTCAGGTCAAATTTAACCCCTTCCTGGGCAAATGCACCGCCCAGGGCATTCGACAGGATCAGATCTTCTGGCGCACCAACATCACAATGACCGCCCTTTCTCATAACCCAGAGCACATCCGCCGTGCGGATCGCCAGGTCGAGGTCATGGGTTGAGACCAAAACCGCCTTATTTAATCTATGCGCAAGATTTTTCATCAACTGCATCATGATCACGCGGTGCGGTAGGTCCAGGTATGCTGTTGGCTCATCCAGGAGCATGATCTCCGGTTCCTGGGCTAAAGCCCTGGCAACCATCACTTTCTGACGCTCACCGTCACTCAGTTCAGTGAACTTCCGGTTGATCAATTCGGAGGCATCGATGGCTTTCAGGGAATCCTCGATCACTTTGACATCTGTGGCTTTTAAGGAGCCAAACCAATTGGTATATGGATACCTGCCAAGCGCAACCACGGAGAACACATCCATCGCACCCACATTGACAGCCTCTGTGAGTACCACACTGATCTTGAGGGCAATCCTCTCTGGAGTTAAAGTACTGACGGGTTGACCAGAAAGCTTTATCTCACCTTTGATCAGTGTCTGCAACCCGGCAAGTGTTCTGAGTAAAGTGGATTTGCCCACCCCATTGGGACCAACCAGGCAAACCAGTTCACCCTTTTTAAGCTGCAGGTTGAGGTCCGTGGCTACATAGGACCATTTTCTCCTGTTGATTTTATAACCGATGGACAGCTGTTTTGCTTCGAGGCTCGGGATCAGTTGAGAAGAGTTGATCTTGCCCTCCCTTGTTTTATGATCAGGTAAATAATGAAAGGTGCCCCGAACAGTGAGGTCACGATGTTGATCGGCAGGGTGTATTGTGTGCCGGGCAACTGCGCCAGGACATCTGCCAGCAAGGCAACCATCGCCCCGATCAGGATGACAGCTGGCAGGAGGATACGGTGGTCCGAGGTATTGAACATTGACCGGCACAGGTGCGGTATGGCGACGCCAATAAACCCGATCGGTCCACAGAATGCCGTCACCACCCCGGCCAAAAGAGACGCTCCCAACAGAATCCAGAAGCGAGTCTTTCTGACATTCATCCCCATGGTAGCTGCGTACTCTTCACCCAGCAAGAGCGTGTTGAGGGCTTTGGGCAGGAAAAAAGCCACTGCCAGACCCAGCAGCACCGCAGGTGCCATCACCCGCATCTGGTTCCAGGTAACACCGCCAAATGAACCATAAGACCAGGTCGTATAAGTCTGAATTCGCTCCGGGATGGAGAAGTAAATGAGCAGGCTAACAACTGCACTGATGGCATAGCCAAACATCAACCCCATAATCAACAAGGTGACCGGGTTGCGCACCTTCCTGCCAATGATCAAGACAAGCAACAATACCAAACCAGCGCCAATGCTTCCGGCTACTGCCAGGCTCAGGTCGCCCAAAAAACCAAATCCAGCCAGGAGGATTGAACCTGTCGTACCAAAGCCGAGGATGACAAGGGCAACCCCCAACCCTGCGCCGGAATTAATGCCCAGGATGAAAGGATCAGCCAGTGGGTTGCGAAATAGCGTTTGCATCTGCAAACCACTAACGGACAATGCAGCTCCGACCAGGATGGCAGTAAGGGCTTTTGGCAAGCGTATCTTGTACATGATGTCATACCAGGAACTTTTTTCCCCCGCCTGGCCACTTAAGATGCGCAGGACACTCTTTAATGGAATCCCGACAGAGCCAACAGCCAGGTCCAGGAATAGAACAAGAACAAGGCCAAGTAAAAGAATGCCGAGCAACCACCAGATTATGGAAGATCTCTTGTCATGCAAAGATGCATTTTGCGAAGTCACTTTTTCAGCCACCATCCGACAGGCATTACTGAAGCTTCATGTAGTAGACCAATAAATGATCGGTCAGCAACCCGGGGTGGAAGATACTGATCAGGTCTGCAAGGATGACATCCGGTTGGGCAACACCACTCTCAAAGTAATCACTTCCTCCGTTTGCATTGACGCGTGCGGAGTAGTTGTAAACATTTCCTGATCTAAAAGCACTGAAATCTGCATAGCGTTCATCCATTGCCAGCAGGCTACCCAATTCTGAAGCAAAGCCCACGTTAAGCCAGAAATCAGCCTCGAAGGCTAATTCATAGACCTGTTCGAATGAATATGGCATTGCCCCTGTACCCTCAGAGTCAGCCCAGAGGTAGTCTGCCCCAGCATCCTTGAGGAGGATGGCAGCATAACTCTCACCACCAGGCATATACCAGCTACCCTGGAAATCAGTATTGACGAAAACAGAAGGTCTTTCCTCAAGACCGGCAGTCAGCGTTTTGAGAACTTCATACCTGCCAACCATTTCATTAAATTGCTTTTCTGCTTCAACTTCTTTGTTAAAGAAAGCAGCAATGAATTTTCCCCATTCCGCCCTACCCAGGGGGGTATTCTCGACATAATCGCCATTGATGACCACTGGTAAACCTGCCTCAAGCAGCTTAGGATGGGCATCATAATCGGTATAGCCACTCGCCGAGGTCATGATGACATCTGGATCCAACTCAATAAGCGTTTCAACACTGGCAACACCCCCCCCAGCTCCCCCGCCAACGACCTGGATCTGATCATTTTTTGCCATTTCATGCACACGTTCGTTGTAGACATAAGTCAGATCATCAACCCCCACCAGCGCATCCAATACACCAACCTGCTCAAGGAAGGAAAAATAGGTTGTCGACATGGTGACAAGGGAACGGATTGGCACCTCAATGACCATTGCATCGATCAATTTCTCAGGCAACGGTGTTCCACACTGCAGGAGGATATATTGAAAACTCTGGTCAGCACCTGCCCATGGCTGGGTTACTGTCAGGAGTTTGTAATTGTCATAATATTCAATTGAGAATCCTTGAGCATAATTTACAGAGGCTTGCTTCGGAAAGTAATTCACACCAGGTTCAAATTTTTCCACACAACCCTCATTTGTATAACTTACATCAAAATCAGGGGTGGTTTGATTATCTACAGGATAGAGGTCAACACTTTCAGCAGGCAGACTCGCTTCAGGTGTTGGCTTATGAGGACCGACCGGCTGACATGCGCTTAAGACTATCGCCATCATCAAGAACATAAACATCAAATATCGCTTCATTTATTAACTCCTAATGACATAATTAAAACAAAGACCCAACCTGCTGTAACAAGTTGGGGCTTATAGATCAGTCCAAGCCACCTTCTTGTTACGAGAAGAGAAAAACAGGCATACATGAGGCAGGTTTCCTGGCTTGTTATGAAACCCATAACTTACAGTTGCGACACAGCGCTGGACTTTCACCAGCTTCCACCTTTACACCCTTACATCCGGGGATCGGGTTACCTCAATTATTCAATTATAAACTTACGCCTAAAAAATACCACACGCCAGGCTTTAAGTCAATCATTTCCCGGCTGCTTCTTGATCTTTCCGGGAAGAACCATAATAATCAGGAACAAAAGTCTGGTCGGTCATCGGCGGCCTGACATACCCATCATCCTTCTGGCGGGGAGGCAGGACGATTGGCTCTGGGGTCAGGTCTTCATAAGGAATCCGGCTCAACAAATGGCGTATGCAATTGAGACGGGCTTTTTTCTTGTCATCTGAATTGACAACGAACCAGGGTGATTGCTTGGTATCGGTGTACCTGAACATTTCGTCCTTGGCTTTAGAATACTCCACCCATTTAGAACGGGATGCCAGATCCATTGGGCTGAGCTTCCAGCGCCGGGTGATGTCATTGATACGCGCCTGGAATCGTTTTTCCTGTTCTTCATCACTAACTGAGAAGTAATACTTCAGGAGGATGATCCCGGACCGGATCAGCATGCGCTCAAATTCGGGACAACTTCTGAAGAACTCTTCCACCTGTTCCTGGCTGCAGAAACCCATCACCCTTTCAACGCCAGCCCGGTTATACCAGCTGCGGTCAAAGAGCACCATTTCACCAGCTGCAGGGAAGTGGGCAACATATCGCTGAAAATACCATTGTGACTGTTCGCGTTCTGTGGGAGTTGCCAGAGCTACAACGCGCACGATCCTGGGATTGAGGGTTTCCGTAATTCGTTTTATCACCCCGCCCTTACCAGCCGCATCCCTCCCCTCGAAAATCACGATAACCTTTAATCCCTTTTCCTTGATCCACCCTTGCATCTTGACCAGTTCGACCTGCAGTTGCTGCAACTCTTTTTCATACTCTTTGGTGGACAGTGTGGATATATTCTTTTTGGAACTGGTAGATTTCTTTGGAGGAGGCGCCTTTTCAACTTTCTTCGACTTGGCAAGCGATTTTTCGGGCTTTGCATTAGCTTTTTGTTTCTTATCCATGGTCATACCTCTTTTCTTTCAAAAAACCATTCAGGTTTCACACACAAAATAAGCCAGATAACTGATCTAAAAGCAACCTATGGTCGAGAAAACAATTCCATAGGAAACTAACCCGTCGTACTATTCTTTTTTCTTTTGAAATTCAACAAAACGATAACCTACACCTCGCTCGGTTAAAATGTAGCGGGGATTGGCGGGATCAACTTCAATCTTCTTCCGCAAATAATTAATATAGAGCCGAACATAATGCGGTTCATCCCGGTATTCATAACCCCAGACCTTGGTGAGGATCTGGTCATGAGTAAGTACCCAGCCGGCATTTTTCACCAGGTGATAAAGCAGGCGATATTCAGTAGGGCGAAGCTTGACCAACTCGTTATCCACCCAAACCTCATGCCTGCCAAAATCCATTTTCAAGCGATCGTCGACTTCAACCTTGCCACTCTCATCGTCATCGAATGTCGCTCCGCGGCGAAGGACTGCCTTGATACGGCTGGCCAGTTCGCGTGGACTGAAAGGTTTGGTAATATAATCGTCCGCGCCCAACTCAAGCCCCTTAACCTTGTCATTTTCTTCGCCTTTGGCAGTCAACATGATCACTGGAACCGCACTGACCTCACGGATCGTCTGTAACACTTCAAAGCCATCCATATCAGGCATCATGACATCCAAGAGGATCAAGTCAGGCAGCGAATCCCGCAAGCGGTCGAGCGCCTGGGTGCCATTGAAGGCTTCTATAACGATAAAGCCATCCTGTTCTAGGTTCAACCGGATAAAGCCCACCATCCTTTTTTCATCATCAACCACCAGGATGCGGTATTTTCGAGTATTTAGATCAAACATCTTTGCAGTTCACTCCTTATTGATATTCAACCAGTATGACACTGATATTGTCCTGCCCACCGGCATCATTTGCAGATTTGACCATCAAACGGCAGGCTTCTGAGAACATGCCGGCGGTGAGGGTCATCATGTAAATCTGCTGATCAGGCACCAATCCCCACAGACCATCAGAACAAAGCAGCAACCTGTCGCCTGAATTCAACAGGAATTGACCCTGGTCAACTTTAAAACCGTCGGTCTGACCCAGGGCGCGGATTAGGACATTTTTCTGAGGGTGATCGCTGATTTCATCCAGGCTGATCTGTCCCAGTTCGTACAGTCTTCTGACCAGTGAGTGGTCACTTGTCATACAATGCATTTGCTGACTTTTATTAACCCTGTAAAGCCGGCTGTCACCGACGTGCCCAAAATAAACCTGGTTGTTGATGATAAGGGCAATGGTCAGCGTAGTACCTCCTCCCGGCGCGACCTTCAATACTTCTTCCTGGGATTGCATAAAGGCTTCATTGACCAGACTGTTTAACCGATCGCTATTACCCACCAGGTCATGAACGCCAAGGTTATTGGCCAAGTGCCGAATAAGATAATCGGTTGAAGTGCGGATCGCAGCACTGCTGGCAATCTCTCCACTCATATGTCCACCCATACCGTCAGCGATGGCAAACAAACCAACCTCCTGCATGCCATGCAGATCGACAGTGTAAAAGGATGTGCAAAATAACGAATCCTCGTTATGGGATCGGACACTTCCGACAGAATTTGCGGCAGAAAATACCAGGTGACTTTGCGAGATCTCAGCAGTCTCTGGGGACGTCACATGTTCGGGTTTATCCTGGGTTTTACTGATGTTCTGGGTTTTAGTTTTCGAACCAAATATTCCGGCCAACCATGACTCCTCTATAAAATAATTAATGGTATTTTACACCTTCAAATAAATCTCTTTAAAACATTTATCAAGGGTTGGTTGTTTCGCTTTCTAAACGGCTTAGATAAGCATCCGCAGACCACCCTGTTCGAGTCTTATCATATGGTGCTTCCAGTTGCCACCACGTATAGCCATCCTGTTCCACAGGCCCACCTATAACCAGGAAAGCCTCCGAATCCATGGCAACAAACCTTACTTCGCTATTCGTCCCTGGATCAGAACGCATTCTCAGACCAGACCCTTCAGTCCCGGTCACCTGGACGTAAGCCCCAATTCCGATCACATTTGGTGGAAGTATCACGGCAGGCGTAGAGGTCTCAACAATCATTTCTGTTGGAAGGACTATTCTAGGTGTTGAAGTCGGGGCAGGAATTTGAGTAATCTTAACTTCAGGCGTGATATCCGGTTCTTTACGCATCTTGCCTGCCCAAACAATTATCACAATGCCAACAACAATCAGAATGATCGAGAATAGAACCCCACCGATCACAGTGTAGAGATTGGCTTTGACAGGTTTTTGGGCATTCATAAATGAATTATACAGGATTGTTATGGCATTCTCAACATCAATTCAAAGCCATTCCAGGTTACATCAAGGGCATGGCTCGACATGTTGTTGGTCGTTTTGCGTTATAATCCCTCAGTGATGGAAACCAGAGTTCTGAATGACCGATACCAATTGATCCATCCCCTGGGGACAGGGGGCATGGCTGTGGTTTATAAAGCAACCGACCTGATGCTGGAACGCACTGTGGCAATCAAGGTTTTGAAAGAGGATAATACACAGGATGCCACATTCCGGGCCAACTTCAGGCAGGAAGCCCGCGCAGCAGCCAACCTCTCTCACCCCAACATCGTCACCGTACATGATTTTGGATTGGATCGCAACCAACTCTTCATTGTGATGGAGTATATCCCTGGTACGGATTTAAAATCAGTCATCCGGCAGAAGGGTGTCTTCAAGCTGAACGAAGCAATTGAACTGATGATCCAGGCGTGTGCAGGAGTGGGTTATGCGCATCGAGCCGGGCTGGTACATTGTGACATAAAACCTCACAATATCCTGGTCACGCCAGATATGCGTTTAAAAGTCACTGATTTTGGCATTGCCCGCGCGTTGGCTACGATACCCGCGGAAGAACACAATGATATTGTCTGGGGATCTCCACATTATTTTTCGCCGGAACAGGCAAAAGGTGCAGCACCTTCTCCGGCATCAGATGTTTACTCCCTGGGTATCATTTTTTATGAAATGCTGACCGGGCAGTTGCCATTTAAATCAGAAGATGGCACAGAATTGGCCCGCATGCACCGGGAGGAACAGCCACTGCCTCCCCGGCGATTGAACTCGCAAATCCCCCAAAAGCTGGAGGATATCATCCTAAAAGTCCTCTCAAAAGAGCCTTCCTCCCGTTATCGAACAGCGGATCAGTTTGGAAGAGTACTAAGTGCGTTCCTGAATTCCGAAGCAATGAATCCACCGAACTTACCACAGAAACATGTTGAGCCAATCCTGGCAAACCTTTATCCTCCAAAAGCTAAGGATAATTCCGATCACATAAATACCGAGCCAAACGAAAGTACAATTGAGCATGAAGTCACCGAACCATTAAAAGTCGCGATCAAATCTGTTGATTGGGTCAACTGGTTTTTAGGTGTCCTGGCTTTCACTTTTTTACTCGGGCTTATCCCGTTTTGGCTTTATGTCTATCTGACCCTTAACCCTTAGAGAAAACCTTATGAATTACTTCATTTCACCATCAATTCTCTCAGCAAATTTTGAACACCTGGCAGAGGATCTTATCCAGTGCAAAAGAGGTGGCGCAGATTGGATCCACATTGATGTCATGGATGGTCGGTTTGTGCCCAACATCACCTATGGACCACTGATCGTGGAAGCATGCAGACGAGCTGTTGACCTGCCCCTGGATGTGCACCTGATGATCATTGAACCTGAAAAACACATTGAAGCATTTGCCAAGGCTGGAGCAGATGCCATTACCGTTCATGTTGAAACCTGCCCCAACCTGCATCGCACGCTGCAGACCATCCGGGAATTAAAATTAAAAGCAGGTGTGACCATTAACCCGGGAACGCCAATCGAATCTCTAACCGAAGTGATATCTATGATTGACATGGTTTTAATCATGAGTGTAAATCCCGGTTTCGGTGGTCAGAATTTTATTCCGCAATCCGTGGACAAGATCACCCGATTAAAAAAGATGATGGACGAATTTTCTTCCCCGGCGATCATCCAGGTAGATGGTGGAGTAAGTCACGAAAATATAAACCAATTGTTTAAGGCAGGAGCACGCAATTTTGTTGCTGGGTCAGCTATATTTAACCATCCTGGTGGGATTGGTGCAGGCATTCAAGCACTGAGAAGGGCTTTGTCTGCTGTTTAAAACAAAAATCACGGCATTACCGTGACTTCTGATCAAAAAACGGGTTAAACTACTTGTATGATTTATTCAACGTCTTTATACAACGAGCACAAAGGACCTGGCTTACTTTCTTGCCATCCTGTGTTACAGTCACTTTCTGCAAATTTGGGCGAAATGTACGCCTGGTTGCGACAAGTGAGTGGCTACGGTTGTGACCGAACAAGGTTGCTTTTCCACAAATACTGCACTTTGCCATCTCAATTTCCTTTCCTACAAAATAATGTCATCCATTGGGCGAATTTGTCATACCCAAACAGCGAATTATTCTACCATACACAACCTAATGAATCAAGGCATATTTAAAAGGGAGTAAATAATGACAGACAAAACCAACCCCTTAGGCAATATTTATATCATGCCAACAGCCATAGCAACAATTGCCAGGCACTCCATCCTGCAATCCTATGGTGTTGTAGGCCTTGCCCCAAGCAATCTAATCGAAATGATCCGCAAGTTCTTTAAAAAAGATGACAAGTATGGCATCAAAGTTAAGGTAAATAACACTGGCCTGATCATTGATATTTATGTCATAGTTGAGTACGGCGTACGGATCAAATCAATTACCGATAGTGCCGCTCACAGTGTTAAATACAATGTGGAAAAGACGATAGGTGTCCCTGTCCATCGGATCAATATCCATGTCCGTGGTTTGAGAATTAGCGATTCTGATTAGTGTTTACAAGTTGAAAAATCTTTGCGTATACCAGGAGCATTATGAGTAGTAAGAAAACTCCCATCCTGAGTGATGAAGACCGTCACAGGTTGCTTCAAACACCTGTTGATGGAAAAGGGTTAAAAGTATTAATCGAAGCAGGCTTAACATGGCTTCGGACAAACCAACAGTTGGTAAATTCATTAAATGTCTTTCCAGTGCCGGACGGCGATACAGGGACCAACATGGTTTTGACAATGCAAGCAGCGTATGATGAAGCCAATAGGGCAAACAATGACAACTGTGGTGAAATGGCACACGCCCTGGCTCAAGGCGCATTAATGGGGGCACGGGGCAATTCTGGTGTGATACTCTCCCAGATCTGGCGTGGCTTTGCCCGAGCTATGGATCATTTTGATTCAATGGATGCAAGTTTGTTTGTCAAAGCCCTGCATGAAAGCCGTAATACTGCCTATAAAGGCGTTGTTAGACCTGTTGAAGGTACAATCCTCACTGTGATCACTGATATGGCAGCTCAAGCTGAAGCCTCGCTGGGAAAAACAAGCAAATTAAGTGAACTACTTCAAGACATTGTTGAAGCAGGAGCCAGTAGTGTTGAACATACTCCCGAGTTGCTGCCCATCCTAAAACAAGCGGGGGTGGTTGATTCCGGGGGAAAGGGTTTACTCTTTATTTTCGAAGGCATGCTTCGCTTATTAAAGGGGGAGTCTTTGGATGTAGCGGTCGCCAGTGTCAAACCCCTTTCTGAGATGAACCTGGATAAAACCCTGGAATCGATCGAACCCGGGCAGGATTTTGAAGTGGTGATCGATTTTACCCCCACCACACAGCTTGACCTGGAGGCTTATTATTCCGGGCTGGTTGACATAGGTACTTCCATCCAGGTCGGTGAGGGCGATGGCATGTACCGCATGCACATTCATGTGCCACATGACAACCGATACAAGCCGATAGATTACACCATGCATCACGGCACAATACAAAAAGTGATGATCGAAAACCTCCTGGACCAGATAGAGAAAGATAAGAAAAAACAGACCAGCAAGCTGAAATTTGCACCAGTGCAACCGGATGAGATCGCCGTTGTGGCTGTTTCGCCTGGACATGGACTTTCCAGGATCTTTGCCAGCCTGGGTGTAGCTGCCATCATCGAAGGTGGACAAACGATGAATCCCAGTGTGGGTCAGATCCTGGAATCATTTGAGAATTTACCCACTGATAAGGTAATCATTCTGCCCAACAACAAGAACATCATTTTTGCAGCCGAAAAAGCGGCTGCGGTGACCGTAAAACAGGTGGCGGTAATCCCCTCAATTAATACACCGCAGGGCTTTTCAGCCTTGCTGCGCCTCGTACCCAGTGGAACCCTCAAAGAAAATGCAGATGCAATGAAAGACGCATTATCAGATGTACATACAGGTGAGATCACAACAGCTACCCGGACGGTCGAAATTGATAACGTCCAGGTAAATAAAGGACAGGTGATCGTCCTTTTGGATGAAAAACTGGTGGCAGCTACCACATCGATCGAGGAAGCATGTAAAGAATTACTCACCACCGCCAAAGCCGAGGAGTATGAGCGGATAACCCTGTTTTACGGTGAAGGCATGCACATAAACGAAGTAAACCGCCTTGCTGACCAAATCAGGTCTGAATATCCTGACCATGAAGTAGAAGTGCATGATGGTGGCCAACCACATTACCAGCTAATTATTGCTATAGAATAGACAAATACGTTGATAAATTATTCGGTCTCACTGGATGGTTTCCCGGTGAGATCTTTTTTTTTCTTAACCAGACATTTGATATAATCGTCTGACAAACCGAGGAAAATTATGTCTTTATCATCAGAAAAATTATTTAAAATATTTAAATTAGAGTCAGAATTTGGATATGAGAACAAAGCAGTTGTTGGGGGACTTCAAAAACTCAGTGAAAGTTGGGCAGCTGAAGCCCGTGCTGAAGGGCTTTCGGAAACACTTATTCCTGCCATTGCATCCATTTTAAAACATTACCCCAACCTTCATCCACGGGATCGATGGCAAGCCCTCCAGGAAATTGGTGACCTTCTGGATATTCCCAAGGTAACAAGCCTGCCCAAACCACGCGCAGCAGTTGCTGCCGCCATTGCTCAAAAAGAAGAAAATCGTGACAGGCCGCAAACGCCTGTTGAGCCACCAGTTATAACCAAGAGAGAGACTGACAAGCTCAGAAAAGAACCTGCCACAATTCCACAGGCAACGCCAACGGTCACCATGCCGGCCGCGATCAAAGCGAAAGTGAGTAAAAAAGCACAGGAGATCTCCCGTAATCCTATAACAGATACGACTGTCGGGTTAAGCGCACCTGTCACCGTCATTCGAGGAATCGGGCTTAAACAGGCAGAACACTTGGAACGACTGGGACTTCAGAATATCGAAGACATGCTTTACTTTTTTCCTCGGCGCTATGATGACTATTCAGCGCTTAAAACCATCGGCCAACTTCAATTTGGCGATGAGGTAACGATAATCGGTCGGGTTGTAACCATTGCATCATACGCCTCTCGCAAGAACATGAAGATCACTGAAGCCCTTATATCTGATACCACAGGCAACATCCGTTTGATCTGGTTTAACCAGGACTACCACATGCGCTTCCTCCATAAAGGAATGTTCATCAGCGTTTCAGGAAAGGTTGATTATTATCGTGGTCGCCCGGTGATCAACCAGCCGGATTATGAGCCAATTGACCAACAACAACTTAATACCAATCGCATTGTACCGGTTTATCCATTGACAGCCATGATAACCCAGAGATGGTTGCGAAGAACGATGTTTAATACTGTTGAGTATTGGTCCCAGCGTATCAGTGACTTCATGCCGTCAACGATCCTCGATGAAGCAGGCTTACCTGAACTTAATAAGGCGATAAAGCAGGTCCATTTCCCTGACAACCAGGCAGACCTTGACCTAGCCAGGCAAAGATTGGCTTTCGATGAAGTTTTCCTCCTTCAAATGGGGGTATTAAGCCAAAAACGGCAATGGCAAGCCCTGGAAAGCGACATTTTCGCGGTAGATGATAGTTGGCTTGACCAAAAGATGGAGAGACTTCCGTTTTCATTAACCAATGCACAAAAAGAAACAATCAGTGAGATCAGAAATGATCTGATAAGCGGTCATCCGATGAACCGCCTGCTACAGGGTGATGTTGGATCTGGAAAGACCGTCGTTGCTGCCATGACAATCGCCATGGTCACCAATGCTGGTGCCCAGGCTGCCCTGATGGCCCCCACCTCGATCCTGGCTGAACAACACTACCAGACAATGCAAAAATTGTTATGTAACCAGGAATCCCCTGATGCAGGGTTGCAACCTGAACAGGTGCGCCTATTAATCGGGGATACCGCCCAAGCTGAACGCGAACAACTGCATGCGGGATTGCAGAATGGCTCAGTAAAACTGCTCATTGGCACCCATGCATTAATTGAAGACCCGGTAACTTTTGATAATCTACAGTTAGTGATAGTTGACGAGCAACATCGGTTCGGAGTGAAACAACGCGCTGCCCTGAGGAACAAAGGGCATAATCCCCACCTGCTGGTAATGACTGCCACGCCTATTCCAAGGTCCCTGCAGCTTACGATCTTTGGTGATCTGGATGTAAGTGTGATGGATGAAATGCCCGCCGGCAGGCAGGAAATTGAAACGCATATTCTATATCCTCTTGAGCGGGAACGGGCTTACACCTTGATCAAATCACAGGTCGAGCAAGGGTTCCAGGCTTTTGTCATTTACCCACTGGTTGAACAGGGAGAAAGGGAAGAGACAAAAGCTGCCGTAGAGGAGCAAGAAAGACTGCAGGCAGAAATATTTCCCGATCTGAAAGTCGGCTTGATGCATGGCCGGATGAAACCGGAAGAAAAAGATCAGACCATGCGGAACTTCAGGGATAAAAAGTATGATATCCTGGTTTCAACCTCAGTTGTTGAAGTGGGCGTTGACATCCCCAACGCTACAGTGATGGTCATCGAGGGAGCTAACCGTTTTGGCCTGGCGCAATTGCATCAATTCAGGGGGCGGGTAGGACGTGGATCAGACAAATCCTTCTGTATCTTGATCCCTGAGACAGAAAATTCCATGGATAATGAGCGACTGGTCGTCATGACTCAAACCAATGATGGTTTCCTGCTCGCCGAAAAAGATCTCCAACAGAGAGGTCCCGGAGATTTCCTGGGGACAAGACAGTCAGGGTACCTGGACTTGAAAATGGCAAATCTTTTTAATGTCCGCCTGATCGAAAAAGCACGCAAGCAAGCACAGAGAGTGTTTTCTGAAGACCCAAACCTGGAAAAGCCAGAAAACATCCCACTCCAACATGCCATACAACATTTTTGGCCAGGAAATGAAGGCAAAGGAGATCTGTCATAAATGAGAAGGATCATATTTCCCGGGACGTTTGACCCGATCCACTTTGGCCACATGGACATTGCCAATCGCAGCCTAAATTTGTTTGATGAACTTGTGATCGCAGTATATGATAAACCGCTTAAGAACCTTCTGTTATCACCCAGCGAACGCATCGAACTTACCCGGCAGGCTTTTGCATCCAACCCACAAGTCAGGGTTGAAGGTTACAGCGGGTTGACAATCACTTATGCAAAGTCGATCGGAGCCTGTGCAATCCTGAGGGGTTTGCGGGTATTTTCAGATTTTGAATATGAATTCAGAATGGCCCTGGCAAATAAGCGCCTTGACCCCGCGATTGAGGTGATTGCCCTTATTACCCAGGAACAACACACTTTCTTATCCTCATCGACGGTAAAGGAAATTGCAGCATTGAAAGGCAATGTTAGCAGTATGGTTCCCGATCATGTTGCAAAGGCCATGGAATTGAAGTTTGCTGAACTGGGTGAAAACCAGAGCATCATCCCATTGACTTCCATGAGGGATTAATTTCTTTCCATATAATTAAAATTAATGATAATATTCTTGATGTAAGAATGGCGTTGAAGAAAGACTAAGGAGAAATAAAATGGATATCCTTCACCTGGTTGATCGATTGGAAGAACTATTCAACGATAGCAGACCCATCCCACTGACCCACAGTGTGATCATGGACGAAAATCGCCTGATGGACATTATTGATCAAATGAGGGTATCAATCCCCGATGAGATCAAAAAAGCACAACAGATCAATACCCAACGAGACCGGATTTTAGCACAAGCTCAGGAAGAAGCCAACAGGACCCTGGCATTGGCACGTGAGAAAAGCGAAAAGATGGTTGAGAGAAATGAACTGACCCAGGCATCGCAGTTAAAGGGTGATCAGATCATTGAACAGGCAAAACGTGAAGCACAGCATACCCAAAAAGAAGCTGATCGTTACGTGATCGAAACCCTCACCAATCTCGAAGCTGAACTTACCCGGGTCCTGACCCAGGTAAAAAATGGCATTAAGACACTCGAGACAAGCCAACCAAATCAACCCCAGGGAAACGAGTAAAACCAATTAAGAACCAAAATAAATGCATCCAACTAACTGGATGCATTTTCGTTTAAATTAGGTTTTTTCCGTGTTCTTCTTGGTTCTGCTTTACGACCTTCAGTATTGATCGCCAGTTCCAACACCTGGTCCATGTGATCGACCAGGGTCAGAGACATCTCTTTCCTTACAGAATTTGGTATCTCATCAAGGTCTTTTTCGTTTTTTGCCGGCAGGAGGACCTTCTTAAGCCCAGCCCGGTGTGCCGCCAGGACCTTTTCCCTGACCCCGCCAATGGGCAGAACCCTGCCACGCAGCGTGATCTCACCCGTCATTCCCAGGTCATGACGGACAGGCATTTGGGTTACTGCAGAAACCAAAGCCGTGGCAATCGTGATGCCTGCGCTGGGACCGTCCTTTGGAATGGCGCCTTCGGGGATGTGAATATGGATATCAACTTCCTCGAAGTAACCTTCTTCAATATTGAATTGCTCTGATTTGGATTTTAGATAGGAGAGCGCAGCTTGAGCTGATTCTTGCATGATATCCCCGATCTGACCGGTGATCTGCAAATTTCCCTTGCCATCGATGATCACCACCTCAACCGGCATGATCTCACCCCCATTTTCTGTCCATGCAATTGCTGTCGCACAACCTATTTCATCTTTCCCTTCCGCTTCTGTGGTAAAGAACTGGATTGGACCGAGAAACTTCAAGACGGTTGACTCATTAATGGACCTGGGATACTTTTTGATTTCAGATTTCAGGATGGCGATCTTTCTCAGGATATGACCAAGTTCCCTTTCAAGATTTCTCACACCTGCTTCAAAGGTGTATTCTCGAATTACCTTCTGCAGCGCCTTTGTCTGGAAAATGATCTTCTCCTCATCCAAGCCATTTTCTTCCAACTGCCTGGGTATCAGGAATTGTCTGGCGATCTCGATTTTTTCCTCCTCAATATAGCCAGGAAAATCGATCACCTCCATCCTGTCAAGCAGTGCCGGGGGTATCGTTCCGGTGTAATTGGCAGTTGTGATGAAGAGCACCTTGGAAAGGTCATAAGGCACCTCCAGATAATGGTCAGAGAAGGCATTATTCTGCTCCGGATCCAGAACTTCCAGTAAAGCAGCTGAGGGATCGCCTCTGAAATCTGACCCCACCTTGTCTATTTCATCGAGCATAAATAGGGGGTTAAGCGTTCCTGCCCTACGCATGGTCTGAATGATCCGACCCGGCATGGCACCGATATAAGTGCGTCGATGCCCCCTGATCTCTGCTTCGTCCCTGACTCCGCCCAACGAGAGTCGCACGAACTGGCGACCCAGTGCTTCAGCAATGGAGCGGCCCAGAGATGTCTTGCCTGTTCCGGGAGGTCCAACAAAGCAGAGGATAGGCTGGCGATCCTTTTTAGGATGCAGACTTTTTACGGCAATATATTCCAGGATCCTATCTTTTGCTTTCTTTAACCCATAGTGATTTTCATCGAGTACTTTCCTGGCATGCTGTACATCAAGGTTATCCTCACTGACCTTCTGCCAGGGCAGATCAATAAACCAGTCAATGTAGGTGTGGATGATTCCTGCTTCCGGAGAGAGTGCAGGGGTTTGTTTTAATCGCTCCAACTCCCGCTTAACCGTTCTTAATATTTCTTCAGGAAGAGCAATGTTCTTAATCTTTTCTGCCAGATCAGCAATTTCAGAAGTCCAGGAATCAGCTTCACCAAGTTCAACCTGGATAACCCGCAATTGTTCCCTGAGATAGTATTCCCGCTGGGTCTTATCCACTTCAGTCTGGACCTGGGAATGAATTTCGTCCTCCAGGCTCAAAACTTCGATCTCATTTGCCATGATCTTATTCAATGATTTCAAACGTGCAACAGGGTCAAGTGTGTCCAGTAATTCCTGGCGCTGCTCGTAAGGAAGGGACAGGGTTGTGGCGATCATATCAGCCAACCATCCCGGATCATCCAGATTTAATGAATAAGTGTAAGCTTCTTCAGGGAGACTCGAGTTCATTTCAACACAAGTCTTGAAAAAGTTGCGCGTGGTTAGCATCAAAGCTTTTAACTTTGGTGTCTTTTCATTGTGTTCGGTGATTACCCGGAATGTGGCAATGGGGAAAGGGGATGTTTGTTTATAATCAAAAAACTCCACCCTGCGCCTGCTTTGGACCAGGGCAGTGTGATTTCCGTCCTGCATTTCGAGGACCCGGCCAACTGCCATCTCCACGCCAATCAATGATTTGGTATGGGATTTTTGCTCAGGAGTCTCATCGTCCTGTAGCCCGATGGCAACCAGGGTTTTGTTCTCGGCCTGGCTTGTTTCGATCGAGAGCAGGTTGGCCTGGTTCTTTATATAGATAGGTGAGATCATGTGAGGTAGAACAAGTGTATCTTCAAGAAAGATCACTGGCGCGGTGATTAATTCTTCACCATCCGCATCGCGGTTCTGGATGCGATAAAGCTCTTCGGTCCTTTGATGGATATTAAGTGCGATCCTCTCCGGGTCCATACCTATTTGCGAAAACCAATCTTCCTTGCTCATCCTGAACTCCCATCCTTTGAATTTTCGGCCACATGATTTCGGTTCGATTTGGTGACATTGAGCCATATGTCCTTGACAGCCGCAGCAACAAAAACACTGCCTGCTGCCAATAACAGGAATTTTTCGCCAGCCATTTCAAGCGCTCGTTCCAATGCAAGCTCAATGGGCGTAATTGCCAGGCAAGGCTTGCCATAGGTTAATACCTGTCTGCAAATCTCCTCACAATTCAGAGCCCTGGGGTGAATGGTCTGTGTGGCAATAACCCGACTCACCCTCGGTAGTAATTCTTCAAGGATACCTGAGTAATCTTTATCTGAAGAAACTCCAAATAGTAAGATCACAGGCACTCCGGGAAAATAATCATCCAATGCCTGGCGTAATTTTTGCGCCGAATCGCGGTTATGAGCTGAATCGATCACCACTGGAGGCTGACGCCTGATGATCTCAAAGCGACCAGGCCATGATGTGTTCGAAAAACCATTACAAATTGCATCCAGGGAAATTTTCAATCCCAAATCCCGCGCTTTCACCAAAACCGCATAAGCTGTTGTTGCATTGATCACCTGGTGATATCCTAGCAGTGGAATGGAAAATTCTACTGGTTTCCATTCAGTCTGGCCATCACTGTTGAGGTAGGCACTCATTTTATCCTGCTCACCAGGGTTCCAGACAATAAAAGTCTGACCATCCAGTGAATGGGATCTTTCAACAAACAAAATGTCCTTGCCGACCTCGATCACTGGCGCAGATTTATCAATGCTTATTTTTTTCAGTCGCATCAATGCTTCAGACTTTTGAGGAGCAATCACCACCGGGATCCCTGGTTTGATAATGCCACCTTTTTCGAAAGCGATCTTTGAGAGTGTCTTGCCCAGTACCTGGGTATGGTCATATGAAATGCCAGTAATCACCGAGATCAACGGGGTGACAATATTGGTGGCATCGAGCCTGCCGCCCAAGCCAACCTCAATGACAGCCACATCCACTTTCTCATCGGCAAAAAAAAGGAAACCCAAGGCTGTCATCAACTCAAAAGTTGTTATGTCAGGGACTTCTTGAGCTACATCTCTTAGCCGAGAGACTAACCTTACCACTGCATCTTTTTGAATCTGCCGACCATTGACCTGGATGCGCTCTGTAAACTCGATCATGTGGGGCGAAGTGTAAAGCCCCACCTTATAACCTGCAGCAATTAAGGCATTTGCGCAGAATGCAGCTACCGAGCCTTTACCTTTTGTACCGGCAATGTGAATCACCTTGTAGTTGTTTTGCGGGTCTCCAAGCAGGTGCATGAAATGCGTCATTCGTTCGATCTTGAAGTTCCTCTTTGCATTGCGAAGATTACGCTTCATGCTATAGTCAATAAAGCTATAGATGAAATCTAGGGATTCCTGATATGCCTGGTCAAGTGAAGAGCCGACGAAATCAGCTGGATTGATCATATTATCTTGTATCATGGATTTTCCTGATCTATCAAAATGGGTATCTACGGAATTGTCAGGTCAACCAGGAGGATGTACCCAATAATCGCGCTGGTACCAGAGCGATATTCAACCAGGACGCACTCACGATTCAAGACGTCAAATACCCGCGCGTCCATGGGCAACAATGTAACCTCACTTCCGCCCTCAATGCGACCATTAGCGTTGTAAGACTCATAGCAACCATTCCGCGCCCAAAGCGTCCTGGCGGTTAATCCCAACTTGATCGGTGTCGGGGTCAGTGTTGGTTGTGGTGTCAATGTGTAATTTGGAGTGATCGTAGGCGTCACAGTCGGTGTGGACGTATTGGTTGGGGTCATAGTTTGAGTTGGTGTTGCCGTAGCTGTAGGGGTCAATGAAAGCCGATGTCTTTGTACTGCCTGCCCGAAAGACCTGATCGAAAACCAGAGTAACAAAACAATGAGTGCCAATGCCAACAAGCCTGCCACGATCGAGAAAAGGAAAAAAGGTATCAGGCTTCTTTTCAGTTCCAACACCTGGGGATCTGAGGGATATTTTTGTCGAACCTCGCGACTCATCTTCCAGGAATCGAGTGCGATGAGGCGATTTCCAGTTTTAAGAGCTTGCTTGGCTCGTAATAGCGAATCCTCGGCACGGTTTATGTCGTTTTTTACCTTTGATAGATGCAGACCAAGCTCTTTGCTTTCATCTGCACTGCCATCCAGTTGTCGCAGGAGGTCTGTTTCTGTTTCAGCCTCCTTTAACATCTGCCTGGCATTGCTGATCGTTTGCGAAAGGCCCACCTGCTCAATCAACTGGTTGATCTTGATCCGCAAAGACCTGGTAGTGGCAGGAATGATCAGTTCAAGCCTGTTGGCAAGCCTTGTTGCCTGGGGAATGTCCCCATATTTTAACCGCAGTTTCTCGAGTCTGGATTTAGCATCAGCCAACTTCCCAGCAGGTATCTCGCCAGACGAGGTGATGATATCGCCAATTTCATCCAGGCTGGAGATATCAGTACGAATTTCAGCTGCTTTTTCAATGTACTCCGGGGTAGCAACTGAACTGGCAGCTGTCTGGATCCGGGATAGCGCCCCGTTCAAGTCCCCCTGCTTGATAAGATTGATGCCGTCCTGGTAAACCTCGCCAGCCTGGATCTGGTTTTCAAGGTCCTGGCGCAGTTCCTCGCCTTCGCGCCACCGCTTGATGCCAGCTTCTTCCAGGTGCAGGAACGCTTCGTCAAGATATTTTAATGCCACCTGGTAGCGGAAAACCCGCGCCGCAGATTGAGCCTTGCCATATGCTTTGCCCGCTTCAGCCGGTAAAGCAACCGAAGGAATATTGCCTGTCTTTAAGTACTCTTCCGCTTCAGATTTATGTTCCTGTGCCCGCACCCAACCGGGTTCGATGCGTAATACTTTTTCGAATGAGAGGATAGCTGCCTGGTAATTTCCATGATAAAAGTCCTCTTCAGCCTTGTCCATCAGGCTTTCGGCTTCCGGGTTGTGGCTGCTTTGAATGAATTTCTTCAATGCATCTGGCTGTTCATCTGAGGTCAACCGGGTAGAACGGAAAGCATTGCCATTTGATTTCAAATTATTCTGTGCCTCAGGCGCACTGGAAGGAGTCTCTTTTTCTGAAGGTTGTCCCCCAGATCTTCGCGCCCGTTCCCGTCTAATTTCTTTGAGCAAACGGGTGGCATCCTCAATGTTCTCAAGAGACACCTGTTCTATAACCCTCTCTGTTGCCAGTGCTTCCAGGTAAGATGAAAGAGAGTTCTCTACCCTAATAAGTTCTTCTTCTAGAGGTGATTTCTCGTTGATTAATTTGCTTGCCTGATGGATTAAGTCAATCAGCATAGTTTTTCCTTATAGCAAGTGCTCTTAACTTGCATTTATTCTTTGTTTCTTTAATTTTTCCAATGCATCCTGCATTTCGGCTGCAGAGGTAAAGCCTCCATCCAGGGATCTTTCCAGGAATGCAATTTCGCCAGGGTTTAATCGCCTGGTTACATCATACGGATAGGATGCTTTGTAATGGCGGGGGGCATTTTCAATCTCTTCGGGTCGATTTTGCCCAACAGCTACAGCCCCGGGTGCCTGGCGGCCTGTAAAGAGATGATGCAGTGCCCGCGAACTGAATTGCAGAAGGTCAAATTGGCGACTTTCCAGTGTCATCTTGCCCGGGATATAACGACCAATATTCCAGTCAACCATGATCACTTTTTTCCTGAGGTCATTCCAGTAATAATGGAGCAATTTGTGATCGAGGTAGATTATTTCCTTTTGATGAGCGTGCTCCAATGTTTCACAGATCTGGATCGCTATGGTTAATACATCCAGCATGGATAAATTTCTACGGAAATCGCCTTTGGTATACCCTGCGTCACTCACCAGGTAAAGGTTGTCTTCCCATCGTTTCTCGAAAATGATAACCGGCAACCAACCCTCCTGAACCCGTTGATCAAATTCAGCTAACACCAGGTCAGTGTCCCCAAGTTCAAATAGGTTAAGTTCGCCTTTCAGTTGGAAACCTCCAGCCCTCTCTTCAAGGGCTTTGGTGAGCGGAGCAATCTCCTCAGGAAAGACAGAATCCTCAGAGAATTTCAGAAAGCCGGATCTTAGCATGGGCGTGATGCCCGGGTATCCATCCAGGATTTGCAAGATCTGTAATTCCTGGAGGAATAAGGGATATGCATACGTGATTTTATCTGGTCGCATGATCTTGATGGCAGAATCTTTGTGATATTCACTGGTAAGCGCCCGATCTTTGTATTTAAAAACCCGCGCACTTGATCCACTGGCTTCCGGGACTGCATAGTCATGGGCACCAGCAGTCAGCCAGGTGTCCAGTGGTTCTGCCAGGTAGTTATCCTTGTTAATATCCAGAATCTCTTTATGCATTAATCATCCAATCAAGATCAATCGCCCGTAATTCTACTCGATTAAAAGCCCTCTTCAGTTGAGGATAAGCGCCTTTTTGCGTAAAACCACTTGGACAAGGGATGGAATGTATCCAGCATGAGGAGCGCCTGATCAAATTCATCCGAACCGATGAGCGACATAAGTTCTTTGTAAGCACTCGACCATTGTGTGATCTTGTCCTTAGGATGATAACCGGGTACCTGATTGTTGAGATTTTCCAAGTAGAACATCAAATCTTCTGCACTCTTATTGGCAAGGCTAGTCAGCAACATTTCTTCATTATTTATAACAGTTAGTGCTCGCTGCAAGCCTCGCGCATTGGTTAACAACAAAGAAATCTCCTGGATGCGCAAAGAAACCTCACCGTGATAAATTGACATCAGGAATTGATGTGGTCTCGAATTTGACGGATCATTTTGAAAAAGTAAAAGCTGACCTTGTGAAAGATCCAAGTGGTCGATGACCTTGCTGATCAATTGCCCTTCACAAGCTCCCTCCCTGATCCTGGTCCACAAATCCTTTACCACAGACAATTCGTTGATGCACAATCCCAGTGGATCGTCAATAAGATTACCCGATACTGTCTGCTCAATGCTGGTCGTTTCCCACCTTTTTTGTTTTAATCGGGCAAGGTAAGGAATGATGACTTGCTGCCACCGGTTTTGGGATTTTTGGCACTCCCTGATTAGCTTCCAGTCGCTGTGGTCTGGCAAATGCTTGCCCGCAGTGATCAAGCGGTTCTGGTCCACCTCATCAACCCAAGACCTGATTTGTTGAAGCAGAGATAATGCCTGATCATACCTAAACCGATCCCCTGCAGGTATTCGATCAGCAAAGTTCATTTGCTGAAAGGCCATACCAGGGAAGAATGCCTTATCAAAGGCATGTTTTAGTTCAGCATAAGCAGGATAAGCCCAGCCTATTTCGCGCTTTATTGAGCTCAGTATCTGGTCTGGATCGTCTTCATTCTTTAAGCACTCATAAAACATATTGAGAAGCAACTTCTGACCACTTGATAATTCATCATCAGCCTTTTCCTGGAAGTCGTTAACGTTTAGGTCTAAGTGATCATCTATCCAGGGCAAGGGTAGTTCATTGATCTTGAGAGTTTCAAGAAAATCTTTAGTTGTTTGTGCTGCTAATAAATCCTCCAAACCATGCAAAAGATTGGCAAGCCAGCCGGTGGGAGAAAAAGGGAAAGAAATTTTCGAAAACTTTTCGCTTACTTGCCTTAAAAACCCCTTGGCATTACCCACATCACCCGGACCAATTAACAGCTGACTCATTAATGAACTTATTTGATTGACTGCCAAATCAGTTTCCTTAATACTCCGCAGATCAGGGTCCCAGGCAGCCAGGGTATGCAGACTTCGCTTAAACTCTGGAAAATCTCCTGAATCCCAGGCAATCATCATTTCCCGAAAAAATTCCTCTTCAGAATTAATGAATGCCTCAAGGTTTGGTGGAATTTCTACAGAATGCAAAGCAAGGACATGCAGGCTTGATCGTAAAGGCGTCAACAACCTTGAGTAAAAGTCCTCGAGCCCATCTTTATCCCAATTTTTAATTATGATCGCAATATCCTTAGAAATCTTAACCAGAACGCGAAAATCTTCATCCGCAGCATCCGATATCCGGAGCTGGATCAGCCTGGCGTTCAGGCTATCGGCCAATTCCCTGGTCAAATCCATTAAAGTTGAGTTTGCATATCCATCAGGAAAAATCCGGTGCCTTAGTTCAAGTATCAGCTTATTTGCCCGGACACGGATTTGAGTGAGCAAGCCCAAGACATTCAATTGCCAATGAAGTTCAACCCAGGCATGGGCAAAAACCAATCCGAAAAGTTGTGCGATTTCCTGAGGCGCAATTTTCTTGCGCCTTTTTACAATTTCGCCAACAAAAAGCCACTCTATTTCATCTTGACTTCTAATTACAGAGGACACTATTTCAAGGATGGCCTCACATTCATCTATTCTCAAGTTCCTGGCAGCTTGCATGATCAATCTTTCGGCAACATCATGCACGACATGGTTATCTACCGTCTCTCCCAGTTGCTTTAACACCTCCTGGCAGGCCAACAACTGGTCTAATTCAGAAACCGTCATTGCTTTCTCTTGAAGACTCCTTACCAAGGCGCGGTTTTCAATCACTTCCATCTCATAATAATTTTCCAGGAACTCCACCCGCCTTTTGAGGATGTGAATTTCGCTTATGGTCATGCCTGTTGTGGCTGATTGCGGCCAACCCAGGTCATCGATCAACTGTGGATAAGTGTTTTGAAGGATGCCAGAAAATTCAGAGAAGAACTGACCATAATCGACCATGACCTGTTTTTCTTCAACCGACTCAGCATCTTCCAGCAGCATACCATTGCCCCAGTCTATGATCATCACAGTTTGAGATTGATTGTCCCAGAATATATGAGCGGGTTTGACATCATTCCACAGGATATGCTTCTGCTGGGTCAATTCAAACAACTGAAACAAGGCGTGGATAATTTTCAGCAGAAGTCCCTGGGAGATGGATGTTCTAAAAATCAGGGCTTGCTGGAGCATATCATCAAGAGAAACACCTCTTGCCTGTTCGCTGACAATAAAATACCCTGAAGTCCGTTCCAGACCATCCATACTTTGATCTACCAAAGCAGGTGTCTGTAAAGAGAAGGTTCTGCCTACCCAGTTAAGACCGTTGAGAACTTCGAGGATCCTTCCTTCGCGCTCAATCTGCATCGCCTGGCGTGATATGTTTCCCCCTGTTGCGACCCTTGCTGGACATTTCATTACCGCATAGCTATCCAGGCTTGATGTCCTGACAAGGTATACCTCACCTGCATCCCCCTTACCGACTGGTTTAACTTTTTCCCAAGAATAATTCTTGCCTCTTATACTATTAGCCATTCGTTTTACTATACTACATTAAAAAGGTCCCTGGATTTAATAAAGCCAAATATATCATAATTGATTATTTCATTTTTTACAGTTGGTGTAACATTCTTTCTGAAAAATACTGAACCTTAACAAAAGCGGTGAGTC
>CAYSZB010000013.1:0-15427 GCA_964435475.1 uncultured Anaerolineaceae bacterium
TTTACCTGCAATCCAGTCCTCTTTTGGGAAGATCGGGGATCATTTCTTACCTTCAATAAGATCTTGCAACAAAAAATGACCTGTGAGGATTGATCTCACAGGTCATTTTAATAATATACCGTCTATTCTAGTTGCTTTCCTGTTTTCCCAAATCATCACCTGGTTTAAACACAGGCTCGGTCAACTCAGGACTGGGCTCAACGATCTGCGCCTTCACCTCCTCAGCAACCTCAGCCATCTCTACAACCTTTTCGATAACCACCTCAGGAACGTCCTCCAACCTGATCAGCCTGCCGCCATCCTGCATGGATTGCTTGATGGCGTCTATGATGCGCATGTCAGCGATTGAGTGGCTGAGCGGGTAGCGGGGTTCGGCTTTCCCGGCAACCAGCCTTTGAAAATGGTCGAACATGTGCTTATACTCGTTCTTCCCCCAAAAGTGCATCGTCTTTTCTTCTTCTTCGCTGCTCAACACTGCCCTGGTCCTCTTACCGCCACTTAAGAATGGGTTCTGGATGATCAGGCTGCCTTCATTGCCAGCAATCTTGATTGACTGCTGTTTGGTGGTATTAAATGCTGCTTCAAACTGGGCGTATATGTTGTCACCAAAGTCCAAAGTTGCTGCCACTTGCAGATCAACGCCGGTGTTGCCCTCATAGAACTGTGCCTGGACAGAAACAGGTTCACGTTCAGTAAGCTGGCGGCTGATATCGATGCAGTAGCAGCCAACGTCCATCAAAGCGCCGCCGCCCAACTCAGGCACCAGGCGGATATCGTTGGGATTGGTGATATTAAATGTAAAGGTGGAATGAATGTAGCGCGGGCTGCCGATGGCGCCTTTGCTCACCATTTCAAAGAGTTTTTCATACCTGGGATGATAGCGGTAAGCAAACCCTTCCATCAGGATAACGCCTTTTTCTTCTGCCAGCGCTGCCATTTCCCGGGCTTCTGCTTGATTCAAGCCGATCGGCTTTTCACACAACACATGTTTGCCTGCATTGATCGCTGCGATCGTCCACGATTTGTGCAGTGAATTGGGCAGGGGGATGTACACCGCTTGCACTGTCTCGTCCCGTAAAAGTTCTTCGTATGAGCCGTAGACCTTTGGAATGACATTCAGCCTGGCGAATTCCTCCGCCTTGGTCAGCGACCTGCTGGCAACGGCATAGAGTTCATTCCGGCGGGATGATTTGATCGCGGGAATGATCTTGTTTTGGGCGATCCTGGCTGTTCCCAAAATGCCCCACTTAAGTGTGTTCTTCTTCATTATTTCTCTCCTTTTTCGATAATTCGCGAGACTTATCGTTTAATAATTATCAAAGTTATTATAACTTTGAGTTGATGGATTAACTGACTTTTCCACCCGGGTTTTCCATGCCAGGCCTAACTTATCGGTGAATCCTTTATAATACTGTCATGTCGAAATTTATC
This sequence comes from uncultured Anaerolineaceae bacterium, assembly GCA_964435475.1. Taxonomy (GTDB): domain Bacteria; phylum Chloroflexota; class Anaerolineae; order Anaerolineales; family Anaerolineaceae; genus CAYSZB01. The sequence continues at coordinate 1,432 of CAYSZB010000013.1, forward strand.
CTTGTGCCGGATTCTTTCAAAGGTTCGCTTTCATCTATGGAAATCTGTGCCATCATGTCACGGGAACTGCTGTCGATTTACCCTCATGCTGATATTGTGTCCATACCGGTTGCGGATGGTGGTGAGGGTACCGTGGACGCTTTCCTTGCAGCTTGTGGCGGTCAAAAGATTTCCCTGCTTTCAAAAGGCCCATTCATGGAAGATATCTCATCTTTTTATGGGTTGATCGAAAAGGGTAATACGGCAGTTATCGAAATGGCAGCTTGTGCTGGTCTGCCCCTGGTTGGCACGGACCTGCACCCGGATCGCACGACCACCTATGGCGTTGGTTTGTTGATCAAGGATGCCTTGCAGCGTGGGTGTCAGCGGGTGATCGTTGGGCTGGGCGGTAGCGCTACCAACGACCTTGGGGTGGGTTGCGCAGCTGCGTTGGGGGTAAGCTTTCTTGACCAGGCAGCCAAATCATTTATTCCCACCGGTGGCACGCTGGGGCAGGTTGCCCAAATTGACCCCGGCGGCTTGCTCCCCGAAGTGAGACAGGCTGAGATCATCACCATGTGCGATATCGACAACCCGCTCTATGGTCCGAACGGTGCAGCTTATGTATTTTCACCTCAAAAAGGGGCTGATCCCGGAATGGTTGAATTCCTGGATGGCCAGTTACAGGCTGGAGCTGAGCGAATTAAGTGTGATCTGGGGCTCGATGTCTCAGACCTGCCGGGTGGTGGTGCGGCAGGCGGCATGGGGGCGGGCATGGTGGCTTTTTTGGGAGCCAAATTACAAATGGGCATTGAAGTGCTGCTGGACCGGGTAGATTTTGACCAGCAGATGGTTGGAACAGATCTGGTTTTAACGGGTGAGGGAAAAATTGACTCCCAAAGTTTGCGCGGTAAAGTGGTGATCGGGGTGGCCCGCCGTGCAAAGCGTGCCGGTGTGCCGGTGGTCGCGGTGGTGGGTACCATCGGTGACGGATCGGATAAGGCTTATAGTGAAGGCGTGAGCGCTATTTATAGCATTAACCGGGTTCCGTTGCCATTTGCGGAAGCTAAAAAGATGGCCCAACCCAACATGGCAGCTACCATGCATGACCTGGCTGTTTTGTTCCATGAATTAGGTGTCTGAAAACACTTCCTGGAGGATCATTGGTTTACAACACGACCCATAATTACAAAATAACCCGTATCATCCATCATGCTGCACAGCGCGGTCATGGCATTTTTCTGCCCAATTCACTCTCTGCGGTCATGGACTGCATGGATGCAGGTGCCAGCGCGATTGAGATCGACATCCTTCCACTGCTCGACGGTTCCTTTGCCCTTTTGCACGAAGCAGACCTGGTAAAATCTACCAATGGGCAGGGCAACGCCATCCCAACCAGTAGGCAGGATCTGCAGCATCTGTGCTTAAAGAAGGATGGCATCATCAGTGATGAAAAACTGGCTTTCCTGGACCAGGTCATCCCACTGCTGGTCGCCAGTCCCTCCACCCGCAAGCTGCAGCTCGATCTGAAACCTCATACCGCCCTCACGCCGGCCTTGATCCAAGCCCTCCTTGAAACCTTCAAACCTGCATTTGACCGCATCCAGGTCTCATCTGTTGCCGATTGGGCGATCCGTGCACTGCGCAAATTCTCACCCGACCTGCAGCTGGGTTTTGACCCTCTGCTTTACCTCGATATGCCCGATGAAGCCCCCCGACCAGCTGGAGTACCGCCATTCCGGATAGGCGCTTATAGTTTGCTGGATGATCATCCTTTATCAGCTTATGTCTGGGGTGAAAAGAAGGCATATTTTTTAGCCCGGGCAGAAGCCCTGCTTGCGCAGGCAGTTCCGGGATGTGAATGGTTCATCCGTCATGAAACTTTGCTTGCCGCGGATGACGCAGGCTTTGATTGGGTGGCTTTCTTACACCAAAATGGTTGCCTGGTGGATACATGGACGCTCGACCCGCCTAATTTTGCACTCGCTGGGCGACTGATTGAATTGGGAATTGATGAGTTGACCAGCAATTCACCTGCTGTGCTGGCAAATGCGCTCAATTTGCCCACCTGTTATTAAATCTTGGACTCATGCTATAATCTCATCGGTTTCGAATTATTGGTAGAGGTGTTCAAAAGATGAACTTTTTGGTTACCGGAGGTGCAGGCTTCCTGGGCGCAGCGCTGAGCAACAGGCTCGCACGCCAGGGACATAATGTCAGGGTCCTGGACGACCTTTCTGCTGGCGATCCCAGCCGCCTGACCCCTGAAGTGCATTTTACGCGGGGCGATATCAATGATCGCCCGGTCTTGTGGACCCTTTTACAGGATGTGGATTGTGTCTACCACCTGGCAGCGAAAGTCTCTGTCCCTGAATCAATCCTTTTCCCGCGCGATTACAACAAAGTAAACGTTGGCGGCACGGTCTCCCTGATGGAAGCAGTGCGGGATGCCCAGACCCGGCGGGTCGTTCTGATCTCCTCTGGCGCAGTCTATGGTGAGCAATCCACCCCCGGGATCAAGGAGACGATCATTCCCCAACCGCGTTCTCCTTATGCGGTATCCAAGATCTCAGCTGAATATTATACCCATACCATTGCCGCCCTCGCCGGCATAGAAAGTGTGTGCTTGAGGGTCTTCAATGCCTACGGTCCGGGGCAGCGCATCACAGCTTCTCATCCTCCAATCATCCCCAATTTCTTAAAACAAGCCCTCAACAATGGCACCTTGGTGATCCATGGCGATGGCAACCAGACTCGCGATTATGTTTACGTTGATGATGTTGTCAATGCCATGGTTTCGGCGGCAACTGCTCAGGGTGTTGACCAGCAGGTCATCAACATCGGCAGCGGTACGGAAACCAGCGTGCGGGAGTTGGCGAACCGGGTTGTGGCGTTAACCCGCACCAAGCCGGAAGAAGTTTACAACCCCAACCAGAGTGGCGGTATTTCACGGATATCTGCGGATATCACCCTGGCAGGTAAGTTGTTGAACTATACCCCTTTGATCCCCCTGGATATAGGGCTGCGCCTGACCCTGGAAAAAGACACCCAGTTCAAACGCTGATGGGGTTTAACAAGGGGGGAGGAACGAAAACAGTTCAAACAGACGGTTCACTTTCAAGTAAAATAAACGCATGCCAATCTTAATGCGTGATTTTTATGATCGGTCGGCTGTGGAGGTTGCACGGGACCTTTTGGGGGCTCACCTGGTGCGGCTTGTCGATGGTCAGCGCATGGTTGGTGTGATCTGTGAGACAGAAGCCTACCAGGGGGAGGATGACCTCGGCTGCCATGCCCATGTCGGCCGCACGCCGCGCAATGAATTGATGTATGGCCCACCCGGGCATGCCTACATCTACTTTACCTATGGCATGCACTGGTTGCTCAATGCGGTCACCGGTCAAGAAGGTGTAGCCGGCGCAGTCTTGATCCGTGCGAACTATCCCATCGAAGGTCTGCTGCACATGGCTTCCAACCGCAGAAAACTTGCTTATCAAAAAGGATGGCTCAATGGCCCGGCAAAGCTTTGCCAGGCATTGAAACTGGATGGAAATATGAACGGGGTCGACCTGTGTGATCAAGGTGGCTCTCTGGTTATTGAACCGGGTTCAACCATTCCGGCAGACCACATTGAAACAAGTGCCCGGGTGGGTTTGTTCACTGTGCCTGAGCCCTGGAAGAGCATCCCCTGGCGATTCCTGGTGGGTGATGAGAGAATAAGGTCCCTCTATGGAATTCAATGAATTTTATTACCAGCAGATGGTACGCATCCGACGCTTTGAAGAAAAGGTGCTTGATGGCTTTAAACAGGGTGTGATCTTCGGCACCACCCACACTGCCATTGGCCAGGAAGCGGATGCGGTTGGTGTGCTCAACGCCCTGGATGAACATGATATTGTGGTCAGCAACCACCGCTGTCACGGGCACTTCCTGGCATATGGCGGCTCACCCGAGATGCTTTTCGCCGAGTTGATGGGCAAACCCCAGGGGGTGTGTGGTGGTCGTGGTGGCTCCCAGCACTTGCACTGGAGGAATTTCTACTCCAATGGTGTCCAGGGTGGAACCCTGCCCATGGCTTGCGGGATGGCAATGGCAGAAAAGCGTGCAGGCAGGCAAACCATCAGCGTGGTTTTCATGGGGGATGGCACGCTGGGCGAAGGCGTGGTCTACGAATCCCTCAATATGGCATCCTTATGGTCAATCCCTGTTCTGTTCCTCGTGGAAAACAACCGCATTGCCCAGACCACACCCACCGAATCTGCCCTGGCAGGCAGCATTCCCGGCAGGTTTGAGGCATTTGGCATTACCACAGAACAAATTGACACCAGTGATGTAATTCAGATACACAACGTTGCCAGCCAGGTGGTGCAGCAGGTTCGTGATAAATCCCGGCCGATGGCACTGATCATTGACACGGTCCGTTTTGGGGCTCATTCCAAGGGGGATGATACCCGCTCAGAAGTGGACATGGCGGTTTTGCGTGCCCAGCGGGACCCGCTGAAGATCCACGGTGCCCGCCTGACCGATGAACTGCGCTACTCCATCGATCTTGAGGCATCCAAAGAGATGAACAATGCATTCCAGTCAGCCATCTTCTTCAAATAAGGCGCTGGATTATGAACCAACAGGCAAATGAGCAAAATGAGTAATTCACGTGTTATGACCGTTTTGGAATCGCTTAACCTGGGGCTGCATCATGCCTTTGAACAGGATGAAAGCGTGGTTTTACTGGGCGAAGACATTTTAGACCCCTACGGCGGAGCTTTCAAGGTCACCCAGGGCTTGTCATCTTCTTACCCCGATCGGGTGCTCACCACCCCCATTTCCGAAGCGGGCATCGTCGGGATTGCCGGGGGTATGGCTTTGCGCGGTGCACGTCCGGTTGTTGAGATCATGTTCGGCGATTTCCTGACCCTGGCAGCGGACCAGCTGATCAATCACCTGGCAAAATTCAGGTATATGTACAATGACCAGGTCAATGTACCTGTGGTGATCCGCACGCCAATGGGCGGACGACGCGGATACGGTCCCACCCATTCACAGACTCTTGAAAAGCATTACCTTGGCGTCCCGGGATTGCAGGTTCTGGCTCCATTTCACATCAAGGGGGACGATCCTTTGGGTGCACCCGGTAAATTGCTGTCAGACATGATTTTGACCTCACAGGATCCGGTTCTTTTCATCGAGAACAAATTGCAATACTTGTTGCCATTGGTCACCCCGCAAACTTTCCCGGACCATGTCTGTGAGCAGTTGCCTGCCGGGTCATCCGACCAGGCTCCCACTTACATCATCCGCATTGCGCATGCCCCGGCTGCCCGAATAAGCCTGGTCACGTATGGCTATATGGCCCACCTTGCCATGCAAGCCCAGCACCGCCTGGCGTTTGAGAACGAGATCTTTGTTGAGATAGTTGTTCCCACCTGCCTGGCACCCCTCCAGGTTGAGGCGCTTGTCTCCTCTGTCCGACAGACTGGCAACCTGATCACCCTGGAAGAAGCCGCTGCCGGCTGGGGGTTTGGGACTGAAGTGATAGCCCAATTCGCCTGTAAATTGGGAGGTGACCTGCGCCGCTCCAGGTGTATTACTGCCCAACCCAGTCATGTTCCCTCCGGCAGGCAGTTGGAGGAAGCAACCCTGCCCGGGGTGGATGAAATTATCGCTGCAGCGAGAGAAATGGTTTGAGGTCAAATGGCTCAATTAATTGCGTTGAAGATCCCTGTTATAAATGCCAATGAAGATCAGGTCCTGCTGGCGGGTTTGGATGTTACCGAAGGACAGAAGGTTGAAATCGGCACACACCTGGCGGTCATAGAAACCACCAAATCATCCGCTGAGATCGTAGCAGAACAGGACGGTTTTATCGTTGGCATCATGTTCAAAGCCGGTGACACGCTAAAGGTGGGTCAGGTCTGGGCATACATTGCTGATACGCCCCAGGGCAGGGACGAGACCCTGACGCCCTGGGCAAAATCATCTGACAGTAAAAAAGGATCAACCCCCGATCAATTGCGTATCACCGAACCAGCACTGGCGCTCGCCCGGCAATACCGGGTCGACCTTGAAAAGTTGCCGACGGATCGCTTGATTACCACCAGTCATATACAGGACCTGCTCAGTGAACAGCAAGCTTTGTCGCCAAAGCTCCCCTGGGTGCAGAAATACGCCGATCTTAACGGCAGGATGCTGGTCTATGGCGCTGGCGGGCATGGGCGCAGCCTGGTGGAAATGATCAGGCTTTTACCCGGGTATCAGGTCGAAGGTTTTGTAGATGACGGCATTAACAAGCACGAAGAACTGCTCGGTTTACCTGTTCTGGGTGGTCGCGATGCGTTGCAGCGCTTTTTTGATGACGGCATTCATCTCGCGGTCAATGGGGTGGGTGGCATCAGCAATCCCACCTTGCGCCTGGAAATCTTCGAATTTTTGAACCGCATCGGTTATTTTTGTCCACGATTGATCCATCCCAGTGCATTTCTTGAGACGACAGCCAAATTAGCCGAGGCTGTGCAGGTATTTCCCTTGGCCTACATTGGCAGCCTGGTAAAGATTGGCTTTGGCTGTATTATTAACACCAGCGTGATCATTTCGCATGACTGTATCCTGGACGAATTGGTCAATCTGTCGCCGGGGGCTACCCTGGCTGGCGGGGTCCAGGTTGGGTCTGGTTCCCTGGTTGGCATGCGGGCGACGATCAACTTGAATGTGAAGGTTGGTTGCGGGGCACGTATCGGCAATGGTGCCACGGTCAAAGCGGATGTGCCTGATCATGGCATTGTGCCTGCTGGAACTACCTGGCCTTTAAGATCATAAATCTTTCACATCCAGGCAGATTCCAGGATTTTAAGATTTGAACACGAATTAAGGGAGTAGAAGAGGTTCATATGGTGTTTTCCAAAAGAAAGAGTTCTTCTGGTTTGATCAACCCGGCGCCAGTCGAGCGGGTCACATCTGTCATCGGTCCAGGGCTCAATTGGAAAGGCGATTTAAAGGGCAAGGGTGGAGTGCGCATAGAAGGAACACTTGAAGGTGAGATCGCTGTGCGTGGCCTGGTTGTGGTTGGAGAGACCGGGCGCATCAGTTGTGAGACCCTCAAGGCAGATTCGGTCATTGTGGCCGGCTATGTGAAAGGCAATATTCTCTGTGAAAGACTGGATATTCGTGCCACTGGACGTGTTTGGGGCGATGTGGTTACGGTGACATTTGCAACCGAGGAAGGTGCTTTTTTACGTGGGCAGATCCGCATGGAAGACTCTGTCGACCTGAATATCCCAATTTCTATTGGTGATGATGGTACTGGAGAGGATAAGACCCTTACTAATGAAGGATAGATCTTTATGCGCATGAGCCAGCTTTTTGGGTCAACTCTCCGCGAGGTGCCGGCTGAGGCGGATATAGCCAGTCACCAGCTGCTATTGCGCGCTGGTTACATTCGTCAACTTGGGGCTGGCATTTTTACCCTGATGCCATTGGGTTGGCGGGTGATCCAGAACATCGAGGAATTGTTGCGCAAGGGGATGGACAGCATCGCAGGGCAGGAAATGAAGATGCCTGTTGTTCACCCGGCGGATGTCTGGAAGGAAACAAACCGCTGGTTTGAGATCGATGAGGAGATGGCACGCTTCAAAGACCGTAACGGGCATGATATGGTGCTGGCGATGACCCATGAGGAGATCGTCAGCGACCTGGCGCGACGCGTGATCCATTCCTATCGCCAGCTGCCGGCGCTGGTCTACCACTTTCAGACCAAGTTCAGGGATGATCCGCGTCCCCGGGCAGGGTTGGTGCGTGTCAGGGAGTTCACCATGTTGGATTCATACAGCCTGTGTGGCGACATCGACCAACTGGATGGGTTCTATCAGAGCCATTATGCGCTTTACCATGATCTATTTGCGCAATGTGGATTGCCTGTCAGGGCAGTTGCTTCTGATTCGGGTATGATGGGTGGCAGCCAGTCGCATGAATTTATGTACCTGTCTGATATCGGTGAGGATAGCCTGCTTTTTTGTTCGCATTGTGATTATGCTGCCAATCTCCAGGCGGCATTCTTTAAAAAACCAGTGCCAGACCAGGAAATCATTCGCCCTGTTGAAAAAGTAGCCACGCCAGGCATGCAGGGCATCGATGAATTAAGCGAATTTCTTCGCATTCCCCGAAGTAAAACCTGCAAGGCGGTATTCTATATGGCAGTCTTGGCGGGTGTTGAACTACCGATGTTCATCTTTGCCCTGGTGCGCGGTGATATGACCCTGAACGAGACCAAATTGTGCCATGCAATATCCACTGCCGGCAGGGGCACAGTCTTGCACCTGGCTCCAGCAACTGAACAGGAGATCAGGCAGGTTGGCGCAGTGCCGGGTTATGCGTCAGCATTGGCAATTGACCACGCTCAAGCGCTGGTGATCGCTGATGATCTGCTGCCAGTCTCGCCAAACCTCGTTGCCGGTGCAAACGAGGAGGGTTTTCACCTTCTGAATGTTAATTATGGCCGCGATTACCAGGCAGACATTGTGGCGGACATTGTCAACGCAGAAGATGGTTTTGCCTGCCCCCATTGTGGCTCACCGCTGCAGCTCAAACGGGGGGTGGAGGTGGGTCATATTTTTAAGTTGGGCACCCGCTACTCCCAAAAATTGGGCTGTACTTTCCTGGATGAGCAGGGAAAAGAGCAGCTGGTTATCATGGGTTCCTATGGCATCGGCCTGGGTCGCCTGATGGCTTGTGTGGCAGAAGAACATCACGATGACAGGGGGCTGGTCTGGCCGGTCACCCTGGCACCCTACCTGGTACACCTCGTCTTGTTGCATGGCAGGGATCAAACCGCTCAACAGATGGCTGACCAGGTTTATTCGGATTTGCTCAAAGAAGGCATTTCGACCCTGTACGATGACCGGGAAGAGCGCGCCGGTGTCAAATTCAACGATGCTGACCTGGTTGGCATACCGATCCGCGTGACCATCTCAGAGCGCTCATTAGCGCAGGGCGGTGCGGAGGTAAAACTGCGCATTTCGGATGAAAAAATGATTGTCGCTTTACCAGGTCTGGTACAACATATCCATGAAACCAGCGCTGTTTTATTGGCATCGCTGATCCCTCCTCGAAGTTGATCTATGAAAAGCCAACTGGTCACCCTGGTAGAGATCTGGCAGTCTGGCAGCTTGTGTTGTGGCTCTCTGCAAGCTGATCGGGCGTTAAATATCTCTGCTGGTCAATATGTCCAGCTTTGGCAGGATCTGCAGCAGACAACCCTTCCTCTTACTGTTTTTCCAATCTCCCTTGTCGAGGATGGATTGTTCGCCGTGGATCATCTTATACCACTTTGGGTGCCTGGAGATCAATTACACCTCTTCGGACCACTGGGGCATGGTTTTGAACTGCCTGCCGCAGCACGCTCGATCGCTTTGGTCAGTCTTGGTGAAAGTCCGGTGCGCTTGCTGCCCTTGCTGAACCAGGCACTGAAAAGGGATGCTGCAGTGACCTTGTTTTATCCGGGTATTGAAATCGACCCGATTTTTCCCCGCGATCTTCCGCCTGAGGTCGAGATACAGCCCTTGTCTGCCCTGCCTGGTCTGGTAACATGGGCGGATTATCTGGCGATCGACATGGACCTGTCGCAATTATCCCAGCTCTCTGGCCTTCTAGGTCGGGCCAATTTGAACCGCCAGCTAACTGCACAAGGTCAGGTGTTGATCAGGTCCGCAATGCCTTGCGCTGGCAGGGCCGCATGTGGCGTTTGTGCAATTTCCACCCGCCGTGGCTTGCGCCTCGCCTGTGAAGATGGGCCTGTTTTTGACCTGGAGGATGTGCTTGATGTGGCTGGATGATGAAACGGACACTGGGAGCGAATTGCTCCTGCTCAAGCCGCTGGTCAATACGGCTGGTTTTTTGGGTTTCTATCCAACCTCTCAGCACACACATTTATGGCAGCATTTTGGTGCATTTATAACCAACCCGATCAGTTTCCGTCCAAGAAAGCCTGCCGCAAACCGGCTCTGTGCCAATTTCCCGGGTGGCATCCTGTTGCACACCGGCTGGCCCAACCCGGGCTTTGATAATGCGTTTAAGCGCTATGCGTTGCGCTGGAGTCGGTCAAGAATTCCGGTCATCGTCCACCTCTTGGCGGAGGACCCCGATTCACTGGGCTATATGGCTCAAAAACTTGAAACCTGCGAAAATGTGCTTGGGATTGAATTGGGTTTTGCCCCGGGACTGGGTGCACCCGAAATTGTTGACCTCATAAAGGCGGCTCAGTGTGAACTGCCGCTGGTGGCTGAAATTTCGTTAAACCAGGTGGCTTTATTGGCTGATGACCTGGAGGGTTTGCTGTGTTCCATGCTGCACATCGGTGGTACCAGGGGCACACTTCCTGCCAATAATGGTCATTGGGTTACGGGCAGGCTTTACAGTAACTCATACCTGCCCCAGGTGATTGAGTGTATCCAGAGTCTGGCGCAAAAGGGTATCAAGATGCTGGCCGGGGGTGGTGTTCGCTCCAGGCATGATGCCGACATGTTCTTAATCGCAGGGACCACTGGCGTTGCCCTCGATACTGTTTTGTGGTATGGGAAACCTGACCTGGAGGATTGGTTCTAACCCGCCGGGTTTACAAGCGGAAAATTATTTTTTATAAAACAGCAAGGAAATCTTGAATAAAAAATTCCAGCCAACACATGTTAACAGGATCAGGTCAGAGGTAGATCTAAAACGATCGTCACCGGGCCATCATTGGTGATGTCCACCACCATGTGCGCCCCAAAAACACCTTCCTGGGTGGCCACCTCCCATCTTTCTAACTCTTCAGCAAAAATATGCACCAGCGGTTCTGCCAGGTCTGGTTTGGCAGCTTCGGTGAATGATGGGCGTCGGCCTTTGCGGGTGTCGGCATACAGGGTAAATTGAGACACAACGATGGCGCTGCCTTTGACTTCCTGTATGGACAGGTTCATCTTCCCGTCTGCATCCTCAAAAATGCGCAGTTGGGCAACCTTCGCCGCCATCGCGCGAGCGATCTCCTGCGTGTCACCAGGGGCAATGCCCAATAGGATCATCAACCCCTGCCCGATTTGGGCAACCACTTTTTCATTGACAGTCACGCTTCCCTGGCTTACCCGTTGCAGAACAACTCTCATGATGTACCTTCGATCGTCATTTCTTGTGATTATAACCTGCCCATGCTTGTTTCTGCTTTGACTGCAAGTGAATTTTCCATATGACAGTTCATTTCAAGGGGAGAGTGTACTGCAGCTCGTTCATTTCCGCTATTGGGTATAATGAATGGATGAATAGCGCGGCTTCAAAATTACCTTTCAAATATATTGATCAACCACAGCAATTGCAAGATCTGGCTCATGATCTGATGCAGCAGCCTGCAGTTGGTTTGGATACGGAATCAAACAGCCTGTTTGCCTACCAGGAGCGGGTCTGCCTGATCCAGCTCTCAACATCTGACCAGGACTACCTGGTGGATACCCTGGCATTATCCGACCTGAGCTGCCTGGCATCGTTTTTTGCGTCACCTGCCATTCAAAAGATCTTCCATGCCGCAGAATATGACCTGATCTGCCTCAAAAGGGATTATGGCTTTGATATTCTTAATGTCTTTGATACGATGATTGCTGCCCGAACCCTGGGTTACCAACAGGTTGGTTTGGGAGCCGTTGTGGAGGGTCAATTGGGAGTCCACCTGGATAAACGCTATCAAAGGGCTAATTGGGGGCAGCGTCCCTTAAAACCGGAGATGCTGGAATATGCCCGCCTGGATTCGCACTACTTGATCTCCCTGCGGGATAAGTTCTTATCTCAACTGGTTGAGAAAGGACACCTGTCAATTTTTAATGAAGATTGTGAACGCCTCAGTCGCACTTCACAACCCATGGCAAACCATAAGGTGGATGTATGGCGGGTCAAAGGTGCCACGGATCTCAAACCCCGCCAGGTGACCACCCTTCAAGCCCTGCTTGACCTGCGCGAAAACATCGCCCGCTCAGAAGATCGTCCACCATTCAAGATCATGAGTGACCAGGCTTTGCTGGAAATTGCCCAGACCCAGCCTCATTACCCCCAGGAACTGGCGCTTTTGCCTTCTCTCAGCCCGGGGCAGGTCCAGCGCTTCGGGAAGGGACTGCTGTCAGCTGTCAACAAGTCACGGCGCGCCCCAGCCATTCCCCGCAACCATTATTCAAAACCGGATGCAAGATTTCTCTCCCGCAAAGATGCCTTGAGCGATTGGCGAAAACGGGTCGGAATTGATCGGGGCGTTCCATCAGATGTCATCCTGCCGCGGGATATGTTGAACCTGGTCGCCCAGCAAAACCCGCAGAACTTATCTGAACTTAAAGCAATTATGTCTGATAGTCCTTTCCGTTTTGAACAGTATGGAGAGGAAATGCTTCAACAATTAGGAGGTAAAGAACCATGAAGATCCAATTTCTTGGTGCTGCCAGAACTGTCACTGGTTCCATGCACCTTTTGGAGGTAAACGACCAGCGATTACTGCTGGATTGTGGACTATACCAAGGTAAACGGGCGGATACGTATGATGTCAACCAGAAATTACCCTTCGATCCCCGTTCGATAGATGCCGTCATCCTTTCTCATGCCCATATCGACCACAGCGGCAATCTGCCCAACCTGGTCAAACAGGGTTTTAGCGGTCCGATCTACGCCACAAATGCAACCATGGATCTGGCGGATATCATGCTGCGCGATTCGGGGCATATTCATGAATGGGACATCCAGTATGTCAATAAACGCCGCCGCAGGAAGAACCTGCCACCTGTTGAACCTTTATATACCATGCAGGATGCCATTAAAACCATGCCTTACTTCAAATCCAAATGGTATGACGAGCAATTTGAACCCGTAAATGGGGTTACTGCAAAGCTGGTAGATGCAGGGCATATCCTGGGTTCAGCTGCCATCGTCCTGGATGTTGTGGAGAATGGCAAAAAGACCCGGCTATGGTATTCAGGGGATGTTGGCCGGTTCGATGCACCCATCCTGCGCGACCCGGTATTCCCTGAGGATGTGGATTATCTGCTGATGGAATGTACTTATGGTGACAAACCACATTCAGATCTTGAGGATGCCTTTGATGAGTTTACAGATGTGGTCAATAAGACCATCAAGCGCGGAGGAAAAGTGATCATTCCTGCCTTTTCTGTCGGGCGCACCCAGATGTTGACCTACTGCCTGGCAGAACGTATGGCGGAGGGAGAGATCCCTGATATCCCGGTGGTCGTTGACAGCCCGCTGGCAGTGGCAGCATCGGACATCTACCGTAAGCACTCAGAATGTTATGATGAGGAAACCTGGAAATTTATCTCAGAACACCGCCACCCGGCACTGGATTTCAATAACCTGATCTACACCCGCACGGTCGATGAATCCAAGGCTTTAAATGATTTTAAGGAACCGATGATCATCATTTCTGCTTCTGGTATGGCAGAAAGTGGACGCATCCTGCATCATCTGAAGAACAACATTGAGGATGGGCGCAACACGATCATGATCATCAGCTGGCAGTCCCCTGACACCCTGGGTCGCAGGCTGGCGGAAGGTGAACGCAAGGTGCGCATCTTTGGCGAGGAATATTTCCGCAAGGCAGCGGTGGCGACCATCGGTGGTCTGTCTGCCCATGCCGGGCAGGATATCCTGGTGGATTATGCCCTGGCAAGCAGGAAAAGCCTCAAGAAGATCATTCTGGTTCATGGGGAGGAGAAATCATCCACCGCTTTCAGGCAGAAGTTGGGTGAACACGAGGGCATGCCGGAGATCATCTTCCCCCAGAAAAAGGATGTGATCGAGATTTAGGGATAAAAAGAGATTGGTTATCGCCTTTTTCCTCCAGGCTGAAAATCTATCGATTATAATTACTCGCGCAACCGGAGAGATGCCAGAGCGGTTGAATGGGACGGTCTCGAAAACCGTTGTAGCCCTAGTGGCTACCGTGGGTTCGAATCCCACTCTCTCCGCCTTATCTCGTCATTGCGATTTTGCTATCTTCACACCCCTACTC
>CAYSZB010000013.1:15527-44657 GCA_964435475.1 uncultured Anaerolineaceae bacterium
AATAAAATAGCACAGGTGATACCACCCGTGCTATCCTTGTTTTATTAAATTGCTGTCGATCTATCCCCTGTCAGGCACATCCTTGAACTCAGACAGTTTCAACCCTTTGAATACCAGCGGTGCACCCATTGCCACCCAGAATCCAATTAAACCATAACGAATATAGCGCAGTACTAGACCTAACAACTCCGGTTCGTCCGGGAAAATGGCGCCCAGCCCGAGATAGAGGGCTAAAACTCCTGCTAGCCCGATTGCCAGCCTGAGGAGGCGTTTCCACCAGTAACCTTTGCTATCCAGCATTCCTTTGGCCTTCAACAACCAGGCAAAGCCGGCCAAAAAGCCGAACCATACACCTGCCATGGTGGTTGCCCCATTCAGGCTAAGTGGATGTACCTCCCCAGCCCGCGCAGCCCAATCCGCCGGCATCGTCCAACCCGGGTTGATCGCCCTTGCACCTAATGACAACAGGATGATTACCAGGGAGGTCACGAAAGCCAGGAGGATACGCATCCCTGTGTTGTATTTCTTGATCCAGGCAAGCACGCGCTTATAGCACAGGGCAAAAACCAGCACCAGGATACCGCCCAACAGCCAACCCAGCAGCACGTCGGTCAAAAAGTGCACGCCCATGACCAGCCTTGAAAAGCCGATCAGGAAAATGATCAATAGGAAGAAGATCGTTGTCCATCGCTTGCGGATCTCATATGCCAGCCAGCCCCAGATGGAGGCGGCATTCATGGCATGCCCGGAAGGGATGCCAAAGGATGTCTCGTGCACCCCGGGTTTCACCTGGTCACTGATCCAGTAGGGTCTTGGACCACGCAGCAGAATCTTGAAAAAGGAATTGAAGGTCCCGCTCAACATGAGCATGGCACCAACCCTGACGCCCATGGCGGCATCGATGCACCAGTATATAGCCGGCATAACCAAAATGAAGAAGATCTCATCGCCCAACATGGTGATGATCTTCATCACGCTCTGCAGTCCACCCCCCAGGCTTTGCAAAAATATATTGACAATAACTTCAACTTCCCTGATCTGATCCATTTATCTCCTTTCACATGCAATAAATTTTGAAGCCTTGGGCTTAAGCCTGGGGCTTTTCTTCGCTTCCATTGGCATAACGCGAAAAGCGCCCGCTGGTTTGTGGGTTGACCGGGTCATAACTGTTCCATGGCCAGCCACCAAAACGGGTCTGCTGGTAATCCTGGTAGGCTTGCATGATCTCTTCCCGTGTGTTCATCACAAATGGGCCGTACTGGGCGATCGGTTCACCGATTGGCATACCCTGCAGCATGAGGATCGAGGCAGGTTGATCACCGCTGGTCAGTAGCAGGTCGTTGTCAGGCATAACCTCGATGGAGTGGTTGACGTTAACCTTCATGCCCTCTATGGTCAGTGTATCGCCCTTGTAAAAATAAAGGCTGCGGCTGACGGGCGCTTCTACACTTGGCAATATCCAGGTGGCAGCTGCTTCCATATTGATCAGCCATATTGCTACCAGGTTGTTGGGGTCTGCCGCCCAGGAATCGGGGGCGGGTGGTGGGGCGCTGATATCCATGTACTTCCCGGCGATCAGGGTCAGCTGTGTGTTCTTGCCTGTTTCATTGGTTACCTGAACAGTCGGAATCAGTTCTGCCCACAACATTTTATAGAAAGGCTCGGTCATTTTATTGACTTTTGGAAGGTTCAACCAGACCTGGAATAATTTCAAGGGATTGGGTTTGTCGGTGTAGACACAGGGGAACATCTCGGCATGCTGCAAGCCACTCCCGGCGGTCATCCACTGCACATCCCCATTGCCGTAGCGCCCGGTTGCACCGTGCGAATCCGAATGGTCAACAAAGCCGTTCAACACAATGGTGATCGTTTCAAAACCGCGGTGGGGATGTGCCGGGAAGCCGGGCACCCTGTCCCCATGGTACATGCGCCAGGGGTTTTCCATGGCAAAATCCTGCCCGATGTTCCTGCCTTCCAGCGAAGCTGCCGGACCCTGTTCGGTATTGCCTGCCGGGTAGGCATCTTCATGGTTGGCACAGAACAGGAAGGGATCACGCGTATCCCAGAGGAACCCCAATGGCCTGATATTAATAATCGCCTGGTTATACATTGACACGCTCCTTGTTGGTCTTTTTTCGATTCTATCATATGGGTCAGGCAAAAATAAAAAAGGCCTGCTTCCAACGGAGGCAGGCCTGCAACATAGAAATAACGATCAATTTACTTCTTCGGGCAGCATGCCGTCCAGCACAATCTCCATCGCCATGGTGTGTCCACAAACACCATGCGATTGGAAGTAGCCGCAGGAGCATTGCCACTTACCATCAACAAATTGGGTGGTATGGAGATTGTTATCTCCCCTGAAAGTAACCTCGAATTTTTTGAAACTGATGCGATCACGCTCTTCGGCATATCTTTTTGCCTTGTCAATCTTTCCGATCATTCCAGAATCCATCTATTGGCTCCTTCAATTATGTGATATTAACAAAAAACACGCACCGTAATATACAGGCGTGTTCATGACCAACCAAATCCGCACAGTGATTGCATCAGGCGGACCGTCCTATGTAAACAAGTATTTCCATAGTGACTTGAGTATATACCAGGTTAAGGAATTAGTCAAATCGCTTCTCAAAAACAAGAGCATCCTCCCCGCCGATATAATAGCGAGGCCATACATCAACCTGGCCATACCCTGCTTTTCTGTAGAGGGCGATTGCCCCCAGGTTGGAACGCCGGACACTCAGGCGTACCACCGGTAAACCGATCCCTGCTTCACAGTCTGCCAACAGGCGTCGGGCTAACCCGTGATGTTGATGCAAGGGTGCCACACCGATTGTTGTGATCCAGGCTGTCTTTCTTTCTTCCTGCTTCTCAGCAGCGAGAAATGCGATTACCTCACCCTCAAGTTCGAATTTCTTACGGAAGATACCGGGCAGAGTCAGCACAGCCAGGTGGTCGAGAAATGACCAGGCATCATCTTTGGAAAAACACATTTTTTCCAGTCGTATCACTGATGCCAGGTCATGCCAGCTTGCTTGTAGGATGGGTAGGGGTGCATAATCTACATCAATAGGCTGAAATGTTTTGAAATTGTTCTGCCCCTCAATTGTCATGGACTTTAGCCCACCTGTTGTGCCAGCGAGTCCCACTCCGCCATATGCGCCTCTATCTGTGCCTGCAGTTCCAGGTAATTCTTGCCCATTTGTTGCACCTTTTGGGAATCGTTGGGCGGATTTTCCAACTGAAATGACAGGCGTGCCAGTTCCAGTTCATACTGCTTGATCTGCTTTTCCAGCATCTCCATACGGTTCTTGAGTTGTCTTTCCTGGTTGCGGCTTATGGTGGGCTTGGTTTGACTTTGAATGGGCTGCATTGGTACGACTGGGATTTCGGACTTGGCCGGCAAGTCATAGACTGCTCTTGCCACCTTTTCTACTTTGTATTGTGTGTAACTTCCCTCATAGATCTGCAGTCTCTCTGAACGGGGTTCGACCTCCCAGATCTGTGTCGCCAGGGCATCGATCAGGTAGCGGTCATGGGAAACCAGCAAGATTGTTCCCCGGTACTCTAACAGGATCGACTGCAGGACCTCCTGGGTGGGCAGGTCGAGGTGATTGGTAGGCTCATCCAATAGCAACAGGTTGGCATCCGAGAGGGCAAGTTTGGCAAGCGCCAATCTGCCGCGTTCACCCCCCGAGAGGGTTGAAACCTGGCGGAATACATCGTCTCCCATGAACATATAGCGTGCCAGGTAATTACGCACTTCTGCCGGCAGCATGGATGGCGATACCGAGTTGATCTCTTCCATCAGCGACCTGGTAGGCTGCAATTCCTCATGTGCTTGGGCAAAGTAGGCGATCTTTAAACTTGCGCCCAAACTGACCTCTCCTGAGTATGGTGGTATCTTTTCGAGGATCGTCTTGAGAAAGGTGGTCTTGCCAGCACCGTTGGGGCCGATAATGGCAGTGCACTCGCCCCGTTGCAGTACAAGATCCGGGCAGCTAAAAAGAGGGCGCCCTTCGTCATGATAGCCAATTTGCAGGTCATAGGTTCGTAAAACCAGGTCTCCTGAACGCAGGCCTGCCCGTAAATTCATGGCCATCTTGCGCTGGGCATGTTTTGGCCGCACCAGTCGTGTCTCTTCCAGCAATCTTGAGAGACGGCGTTGCCTGCCTTTGGCCTGGTTGGTGTTTTGCCCGGCAATGTTGCGTGCAATATAGTCTTCTTCTTTGGCGATAAACTCTTCCTGGGCTTCAAATTCAGCCAGTCGGCGTGTGTAGCGTTCTTCACGTTGCAGAAGATAGGCGCTGTAATTGCCGTGATAGTTTTCAATGACGGGGGTCATTTCCCAGATATTTTTGGCGACCTGGTCCAGGAAGTAGCGGTCATGCGACACGATGACCACTGCGCCGCTCCAATCGCGCAGCCATGCCTCCAGCCACTCCACTGCAGCAATGTCGAGGTGATTGGTCGGCTCATCCAGAAGTAATAGGTCAGGGTTCTCCAGGAGTAGCCTGGCCAGGAAGCCCCGTGTGCGCTGACCACCGGAAAGCTGGTGAATAGGTCGGTGATAGTCTGTTTCAGAAAATCCCAGCCCGGTAAGTACCTGGCGGATGTTTGTTTCGTAGGTATAGCCGCCCTGATGCTCAAAGTGGGTCTGCTTCGAGCCATAGCGCTCCAGGGCTGCCTGTCTTGTTTCAGGTTGTGCCATTTCTTTTTCTAATTGTCTCAACTCGTCTGCAAGGGTGATCAATTCTGAAAACGCAGCAAGGCACTGGTCCCATAAAGAACCACCTTCCTGCAGGGTGGCTTCCTGTGGCAGGTAACCAATGCGCAGCCCTTTGGCGCGATGGATTACCCCGCCTGTCGGTTCATCCAGGCCGACCAGGATACGAAGGAGCGTAGTCTTCCCAATGCCGTTGGCACCCACAATGGCAATGCGGGCACGTTTGGGGATGCTGATAGTGATTCCCTCAAAGATATCCTCGTTGCCGAAGGCTTTGGCGAGGTTGGTCGCAGTGATCAGTGACATAGGTTTTAGTATACCATTCCAGGTTTAAACTGCCAGCTTTGGGCATCTGTACGGATGAATTTCGATGCATGGTAAAATGCAGCTATGAAGGTAAAACGCTGGCATATCTGGTTGGGGTTGGTCATCAGTGCGGTTTTCCTCTACCTGGCGTTGCGTAAAGTGGATTTCAGGGGTGTGTGGCAGGCTTTACGTGAAACCCAATTCCTGTGGTTGTTACCTGGTCTGGCGATCTATTTTGTTGGAGTACTGATCCGTACCTGGCGGTGGCAATACCTGCTTAAACCACTAAAACCAGTTCCGATCAAGACTCTTTTCCCGATAGTCAATATCGGCTATATGGGCAACAACGTCTACCCGGCAAGGGCGGGGGAGGTCCTGAGGTCCATTGTTCTCAAAAAGCGCGAGGATGTCAGCATCTCCGGTTCGTTGGCCACGATCCTGGTTGAGCGCATCTTTGATGCCGTTGTCATCCTTGCGTTCGTTATCCTGAACCTGGGTCAACTGGCAAAGATGAACCTGCCGGATACCATAAAACAATCCCTGCAACAGATCGCTTTGTGGGTAGGACTCATTTTCCTGGTAATGCTGGCGATTTTTGTGGCGATTGCACTGATGCCTGTGCGTGCCAAAAAAGGTTGGTTATGGATCAATGAGCGGGTCATTCCCAAACGGTTCCGCAAGGCAGCCCAGGGCATTGGTGAGAAATTCCTTGAAGGGTTGGCAAGCTTGCGCTCACCGCTCGATTTCTTTATGGTCCTGCTGACCACAGCAGCGATATGGACCTGTGAAACCGGGCTTTATTGGAGCGTAATGAAAGCGATGGGGCTTTCGCTTTCATTTACAACCCTGATGTTGATCAATGGGGCGATCAACCTTGTTTTGTTGATACCGGCTGCGCCTGGTGGGTTGGGAACCTTTGATGCCGCCTGCAAGACGCTGTTGGTGGCTTATGGCATTGAACCGGAAGCCGCCCTGGGCTATACATTGATCCTGCGGGTGGCTTTGTGGGTGCCGATCACGGTCCTCGGCGCGATCTATTTTATCCGTGAAGGTCTGAAATGGAACATGGATATCAAGGATTACCAGGCTGATGAAAGCACTGGCAAAGTAAAGCAGGAAGAAGCGCCAGATGAGACGCAAGAAGGAGAATAGGGTTTGAAGCAAACATTGGAGATCCATGTAGTTCCTGAAGACAAGCGTCATGTCGCGGTGATCGGGGCAGGCTTTGGGGGAATGGCAGCGGCTTATGACCTGGCAAAGGCTGGCAAGGAAGTCGTGATTTATGAAGGCGATGATCATGTGGGGGGGCTGGCTGCAGGTTTTAAAGAAGACCACTGGTCCTGGTCGATCGAACGCTTTTATCACCACTGGTTTGCCTCGGATGAACACATGTTAGGCTTGATCCAGGAGCTTGGTTTCCAGGATAAGGTGATCTTTCCCAAACCCAAAACAGTCATGTATTACAAGGGCAGGTTTTATCCCTTTGATTCGATAACCTCCGCTTTGCTTTACCCTGGCTTGGGCTGGGGGATCAACAAGATACGCTTTGGCCTGGTTGGCCTGTTCCTGCGGCTGAGCAGGAACTGGAGCACGCTTGAGAAGACCACCGCTGACACATGGATGCGGAAGTGGGCGGGCAACAAGGTCTACGAGAGCATGTGGCAGCCCATGATGATCGGTAAATTTGGTGATAAATACGCCCGCCAGGTCAACATGGCATGGCTGTGGGCACGATTACATGCCCGCACGACCCGATTGGGGACTTACACCGGCGGCTTTCAGGCCTTTGCTGACCAGTTCGCCAACATATTACGGGCAATGGGCGTGCAGATCTATCTCAACACGCCAGTCACAGCCATTGAAAGGTCAGAGAACCGGGGTCTAAGGTTGTCATTAAAGGGCGGAACCACAAAAGAAACAGACCAGGTGTTGGTAACCCTCTCACCCAACATTTTCGCAAAAATGACTCCGCAATTACCACCCGAATACCTCAAAGGACTGCTGGATCTCAAGAGCATGGGTGCGGTGGTGATGGTCCTGTCACTCAAACACCAGCTTTCACCTGAGGGATACTACTGGTATAACATTCCCAAAGAAATGGGATATCCATTCCTTTCCCTGGTGGAACACACCAACTATGTCTCACCTGAAAATTTTGGTGGTGACCACATCATTTACATTGGCGACTACCTCGAACCTGAGCATGAACATTTTAAGTTAAGCAAGGAAGAATTACTCCAGCGTTTTCTGCCTCACCTGGCGAAGATCAACCCGCAATTTTCCCCTGAGTGGGTCAAAAAGAGCTGGCTTTCAAGAACCCCTTATGCCCAGCCCATCCCATTTGTTAACCATTCAGCCAACATCCCCGTCATCCAGGCTCCCATCCCCGGGTTGTTCTATGCCAGCATGAGCCAGGTCTACCCCTGGGATCGGGGCACGAATTTTGCAGTTGAGATTGGGCGACGGGCTGCCAGGATGATGATTGACGGCTAGCCGATCACCAACTCGGTCATGATTCCGAATCTGTCATAACTTTCTGTCGAAACGTACGAATTTCATACCATCGTTTCGATAAAGAGCTACGCCATATATTGACAAAAGCATCGAATATGCGCACCATACGCCATATATTGGGGTAATTGACGAATGCCTGGCGTGATTTTGCGGGTCTGGTTCTTAAATGAAGCAAATTTAATATTTATATAAAAAATGATAAATATTAAGATTGGAGAGTCTTAAAATACGTCAACTTTTTAGGTTGTTATGAGCCTATTTGGTTGAGACTCGGGGGTGGGGGTGATAGAATCGCTTCACAGTTGATCAGAGTTTGACCTGGTCATTTATTAACAGGATGACAGTCTTTTGTCTTTTTGTTTATTACAAAAATTCTTTTTGGAGCGCCACTGTATGAATGCACAACAAGCTTGGCAGGCAACTCTCGGTCAACTACAAATGGAAATGTCCAAGGCCTCTTTTGATACATGGGTCAAAAGCACCGAACTGATCAACTACGATGAGTCAGGGGGCATTTTTCATGTTGGGGCACAGAATGCCTACGCCTGCGATTGGCTTGACAGCCGTTTGAAAAGCACCCTGATCAATAAACTGACCGGTATGATGGCGCGCCCGGTGGCAGTTGAGTTCAAGGTCTGGTCTGCCCCGATTGTTGAATTTGTGGACCAGCAGCCCGTCACCAATTCCAACATGGACATCCTGGAGCAGCCGCGAATCGATTCACGTTTGAATTCAAAGTATCGCTTTGATAATTTCGTAGTTGGCACCAATAACCGCCTGGCACACGCTGCCTGCATGGCAGTTGCCGAAAGCCCGGCGCGGGCATACAACCCCCTGTTCCTCTATGGCGGTGTTGGCCTGGGTAAAACTCACCTGCTGCATGCTATTGGCAACACTGTGCGGGCAGCCGGCTTGCAGGTGCTCTACGTTTCCTCAGAAGAGTTTACCAACGACCTGATCAATGCCATACGTACCAAGGCAACCTCATCTTTTCGCGAAAAATACCGCCAGGTGGATGTCCTGCTGATCGATGATATCCAGTTCATTGCGGGCAAAGAATCCACCCAGGAAGAGTTCTTCCATACTTTCAACACCCTGCATAGCCAGGATAAACAGATCGTTATGACTTCCGATCGACCACCCAAAGCCATGGTTACACTCGAGGATCGCTTGCGTTCGCGCTTTGAATGGGGATTGACCGCTGACGTGCAGGCACCGGATTTTGAAACCCGCCTGGCAATTCTGCGGGCAAAGGCAGAAAGGGCGGGCAGGGAAGTGCCGGCTGAGATCCTTGAGTTGATCGCCCGCCAGATCCATTCCAACATCCGTGAACTGGAAGGTGCACTCAACCGCGTTTTGGCGTATGCAGATCTCAGCAATACGCCGTTAAGCATGAGCCTGGCGAGTATGGCTTTGACCGACCTGCTCCCGCAACACAATGACCTGACGCCCAAAGATGTTCTGACTACCGTATCAAAATTCTTCAATGTACCCTCCGAACGCATCCTGGGCCGCGACCGCAGCCAGGAGGTAGCCTTGCCCCGCCAGGTTGCAATGTACCTTATGCGTGAACAAAGCGGTGTTTCTTTGCCTCGTATTGGCGAAGAATTGGGCGGTCGTGATCACACAACGGTAATGTATGCCTGCGACAAGGTGGCTGATCTGATCGAGCGGGATGATAAATTACGCAAACAGGTGATGCAGATTAAAGAGTTGTTATACGGCCAGGCTGTAATGGCATAATTCTTTATGCAAATCCAGGGGGAGGAGGGAACAGGCGATCCATAACGGGTCGCCTGTTCTGTTTAATGAAAATTATTCCATTGGTTCCAGTTCGCCCCAACTGGCACCGGAGCGTGCATCAGTGGTGATGGGGACGGACATGCTGTAGGCATTTTCCATGACCTGTTTGACCAAAGCAGCGGTCTGGGTCAATTCGGCTTTGGGCACCTCCAGGATCAGTTCATCATGTACCTGCAATAGTAATTTAGCGCCAAGGTTAGCCTTCTCCAATTCGTCGGGCAGCCTCAGCATTGCTAGTTTGATGATATCGGCGGCAGTACCCTGGATGGGCGCATTGATCGCCTCCCGCTCTTCACGTTGGCGCAAGGCATAGTTGGTGCCGCTTTTGAGGTTCGGGAAATAGCGCCGCCTGCCCAACAGTGTTTCCACGTAGCCTTGCTCTGTGGCGGTTCTGCGGGTTCCGTCCAGGTAAGCTTTTACGCCCGGGAAACGGGCAAAGTACGCCTTTACAAAATTCTCGGCTTCAGCCAATGTCAGGTCTGTGGAACGCGTCAGTCCGAACGGGCTCATACCGTAGATAAGGCCGAAGTTTATCGCCTTGGCATGTCGCCTCTGGTCCTTGGTGACCCTGGCAAGCGGAACATCGAAAATTGCAGCAGCGGTGGTGGCGTGAATATCCTGTCCTTCACGGAAGGCATTCATCATTTCCTTATCCTGTGCCATGTGGGCTACAATGCGCAGCTCGATCTGAGAGTAGTCCACCGCCAGCAGCAGGGTCCCGGGGGCAGCCACAAAACCAAAGCGCACCTTGCGGCCTATTTCGGAGCGGGTGGGGATGTTCTGCAGGTTGGGGTCCGAAGATGCCACACGTCCTGTCACCGTGCCAGTCTGGTTAAATGAGGTGTGCACTCGTCCGGTTTGTTTGTTGATCTGCAAAGGCAGCGAATCAACGTAAGTGGATTTGATCTTGGCGATCTCACGGTATTCCAACACCAGGTCGACCAGCGGGTGCTGTCCACGCATGTCTTCGAGCACTCCAGCTGCCGTGGAGAGGAATCCGCTGCTGGTTTTACGAGCCCGATCCGGTGGTTCCAGTCCCAGACGCTTGAAGAGGACGTCCGAAAGCTGCTGGGTGGAGTTGATGTTAAATGGTTCCCCTACCATGCCATAGATTTTGTACTCAATGTCGAGCAAGCTGGTTTCCAGTTCTTTGGCAAACTTGTCAAAATAGGCTTTGTCCAGGCTGATGCCAGCTTCTTCCATTTGTGCCAGTATCGGCACAAGGGGCATCTCGACTTCTGAGAACAGTCTTTCTGCCTTTACCTGGGCAAGCTCTTTATGCAAGACCTCATACAAACGCAGTGTGATCACTGCATCCGCTACCGCATACCCTGCAGCCTGGGCAATAGGCACAGCTTCCATCGATATTTGCGATCTGCCAGAGCCGATCAGGGCTTCAATATGGGTCATTTCATAACCCAGCCTGACCCATGCCAGGTTCTTCAAACCAAGGTTGCGCGAATCAGGGTTGATCAGCCACTCAGCGATCATCGTGTCAAAGGTCACGGGTTTCACGTCAACCCCGACCCGTTTCAAGATCATCAGGTCGAATTTGGCATTATGGGCGACCTTGGCGATCTTGTGGTTGGCGAGTGGTTCCTTGAGCGCATCAACTGCCTGTTGCAGGGGAAGTTGCTGCCCTTGCAAGTGGCCAAGGGGGATGTAATAGCCTTCACTTTTAGTTACAGCCAACGATATGCCGACCAGTTTGGCTTGCATGGCATTTGTACTGTTTGTTTCGGTGTCAAAAGCGATCATAACCGACTGGTTAAGTGTCTCAACACAACTCTTAAGTTTCTCCGGGGTATCAATGATATGGGTGATTATGTCACTATCTTTGGTACCTGCTTCGTCAACCGTTACGCCCTCGCCAAAAAGTGCCATCTGCTGCCCGGCTGTTTCAATCGGTTTGATTTTCTTTACCACCGTGCCCAGCTTGGTGATCAGGGTGCGGAATTCGAGTTCTTTAAAGAGCTTTTCAACTGCGTTGGGATCAAAACGGTTGGTGCGTGCTTGTTCAAGATCAAGATGGATATCGAGGGTCGTGACAATGCGAGCCAGTTCCTGGCTGAGGTAAGCATTGTCTTTATTGGCTGCCAGGGCTGTTTGTGCCCTGCCGCTTATCAGGTCAATATTTTCATAAATTGCATCAAGGGTTTTGTATTGCGCCAGCAGGCTCACAGCCGTTTTCTCACCGATGCCCCTCACCCCTGGAATATTGTCTGATGTGTCACCCACCAGGGCTTTGTAGTCTACCACCTGCTCGGGTGTGACGCCCAGTTTGCGCACCACATCCTCGGGAAAGTAATCTTCAGAATCGCTCAGTTTCTGAGTGGGCAGCGATACCACCACCCGTGGTGTCACCAATTGCAGCAGGTCGCGGTCTCCGGTGATGATTTTAACGCCCAGTCCCTTTTCTTTGGAGGCCCAAACTGCCAGGCTGCCCAACACGTCATCTGCCTCATAGTTCTGCACCTCAAGGCGAGGGATGTTGAAGGCATCGACCATTTGCCGCATGCGCTCCACCTGGGGTTTAAGGTCTTCCGGCATTTTTGCGCGGGTTGCCTTGTAGCCATCATAACGTTCATGGCGAAAAGTTTTGCCTGTGTCGAAGGCCACTGCCAGGTAGTCCGGGTTCTCCTGTTCCAGAATACGCAGCAGGACACTGGTAAAGCCATACACCCCGGCGGTTGGCTCACCTGAACTGGTGGTCCAGCGGGAAAAAGCGGACCCCCCGGCGGTCAGCGCAAAGTAAGTGCGGTAAGCCAGGGCATGACCATCAATCAAATAAAGGATTTCGGGCATCGTAACCTCGTTTCTTTACTACTGCCCCCGCAGGGTCAGATTGATCTGTGACAATATTATAGCTGATGGTAAAACTTGTGAACGTCAGTGTGAAAGTCGGTCTTTAGCCATCATGATGACCAATGACTGGGTTGAATATTGCTGGTTTTTCTTGTCAACCAGGTAGGAACTGGACCAGTAATCAAGGATTTGGTTGTCACCGGCAAGGGCTGGAAAGTCATGGAAGATTTGGCTGCTTGTCTCCTCGCGCATCAACTTGAGCATACCCTGGATTGCATATTGGGGAAAGTCCACCAGGCACCACTTCAGGTAATCCGGCCTCACGGCCAGCATGCACAGTCGCCACCCATAGGTTTTGCAGGTCTCTGGCACCCAGCGGCGAAGACGGAGAGCCAGTTCACCCAGGATATATTGGCTTTTATCCTTTGGAACCAGGTAAAAAGTGGTGATCTCTTCTTCCACATCTATGGGTCCGGTGATCTTGGGCTTCTGGGTGAGGTCTGTTGTCCCGGGTATTATAGCTTGAGGTTTAGTTTCTGGATCCCAGGATTGAATGGAGGATTCTTCTTGTTGAAGCGTTCCTGTTGGCTGAATGTCAGGAGTCTGTAAGCTCAGGATTCCGGGTTGGGTGTCACTCTCAAGCAGATGCCAATCATTTTCTTCCATTGGTATGCAATTTTCTGAAGGATCGTTCGTGTTTTGATATATTCCGCCTTGCCCCAGCTCATTAAGACCCATGATCTCAATTAATGGCGATCCCGCCAACAGCCCGTTGGCAATTGGTTCCCCGCTTTGTGCAGTTTCCTCAGGTTCTGGCCTGGATCCGAATACCTCTGGCATTGGTTTTTCGTCTTCAGGTGTGATTTTGTGCTGCTGATGATACCAATCAGTTAATGATGCGTCCATGACCGACCCTTCCAATGATTCTGACAGGAAATTGTTCAAGCCTGTACTGACACAGGCGGTTTGATAAGCGACTATATCAATGGGTGTTTCTAAAGCAAAAACCATGCACAGCAAACCCTCCTGGCTAACAGGTAAAGACTGGATGATCACCGCTTCGTTGTCAAGTTCAGTAGTTAAGAACTGGGATGGCTCAAGAATATCCAGGTGATTATTGGTGGAAATTAGGATTTCATGTAGTTGTTGCAAACCGTTTTCACTGACCTTGCCATGACTGGACACTTCCCCAACTGCCGAGATGTAAGCGACAGCCAGTATGGGTTTGCCTTCCACGAGTGTTGCAAGGTCAGCATCCGTTATCGTTTTTGAATTCTTTTCATTGCTCATCTTGTAATCAGTTGCAATAAGCTTGCCAGCCTGACTACATTTATCTTGACTAGGGGGTTAACTGGGTTGGGCGTTTACCTGGCTAATGAAGCAAGTCCAGGTAGAATTTCCGGATTCCGGGCATGGTGGCAGTACGGCTTGCCCGGGTGATGACAAGGTCGCGGTTAAACCTGGCTGCTTGTTCCCGAAATCCAGGCGAACTGGCTGCAAGCATGATGGCATCAGCCAGGGCTTGCGGATCCTGCGGGTCCACCAACAAGCCATTTTCACCGGGTGTGATCCATTCGCGCATTGATGGGATATCACCTGCAATGGGGAAACACCCACAAGCCATGGCTTCGAGCAGCGAATTGGGCGTGCCGTCATGGCTGCTGGGGGAAATGTACAGGATACATTGTTTATTCAATGCCCACAACTCAGACTGGCTAAGCAAGGGTAAAATGATGACCTGGTCTCGGATGCCACATTGCTCAACCCAACCACTGGCTTCACCCCCTGCCAATCCTGGACACACAAATTTCAAGCCGGGCAGCTTGTCCCGAACCAGGTTAACGGCTTTGATGAACACGTCCTGGTGCACCGAGCCGGGGCGGTATCCCCGTGAATTGATTGCCAGTAATTGACCAGGTTCTAAACCGATTTTCTGCAGGTCAAAAGATCCTGCATTGGTGGAATTAATTGCATCAAGGTCCAACCCACCTGAGCCCGGCACATGCAGGGACGGTTTGCGTTTATCAAATCCCCACTCTTTTGCCAGGAGTATATCCCTTCGTGTATCACTCATCAGCCCATCAGCCCTAAATAAGCAAGCGCGGGTAAGTTGGGTCATTGAGAGTGTTTTCCCTGCATGCAGTGTCAGGTCATTACCCCACGTTGAAATGACCAGGGGAATACCTTGTGGGGTGGCACTTGCCAGCATGCCCTCGTATGGGATGCGCAGGGCATGCACCAGGTCGGGATGGACAAGATCAAATAACTTTACGAACTGGCGCTTCCTGATGTTCACTGAAATGGGTCCAAGGCAGTAACGCATGGCACTAAACAACCCCGGTCGCTTATTGATCACCTTTTTCAGGCGGGTCTTAAAACTTTGTTTTTGTCCCGGGTTGGCGGATGGCGTCTGGCTGGCGAACTGGCCAAAGGCAACCGGGAGCACACTGAAAAAATCCAGGTCACCAGGTTCTTTACAAGGGTATGTCGAAACCAGGCTGACTGTGAATTCCAGCGCCTGCAGCGTCCTGATCCATGACAGGGTGGTTGGACTGCGTCCATCAGCAACCAGGAGGATATGCAAATGATCTTTTACTGTCACTTCACCCTGCCTTGGGCGTAATGGATAGCTTCCAAAAAAACTGCCACCATCGCTTCCAGGTTGATCTCCTCATTTACCATGCGGTAGGACTCGACGCCCATCTGCCTGAGCCGCGGGATGTCCCGCAGTGCTTCCGCCAGGGTGTTCGACAATGCATCGAGGTCACCGGGAGAGACTTGCCAGCCATTTTGGGACTTCACCAGGTTGCCTTGTGTTCCATCTGCTTCGGCAACGATGACGGGCAGGGCGTGGCTCATGGCTTGCTGTATCGCCAAACCACCAGTACCCGGCAGGACGAACAGGTCTGCCTGTTCAAAAAGGTCATCCAGTTCATCGCCAAATTTCGCTCCAGTAAAGACCGTTGCCGGATAGATCTTTTGGGCGATGATCTCAAGCCTGCTGCGTTCCTCGCCGTCTCCCACGATCCACAACCCGGGTTGCAGGCTGGTGGGCAGGTTTGCACAGGCATGGATGAGGTTTTCAACCCGTTTACGCGCCTGGAGGCGACCGACAAAGAGCACTTTTACCTTACCTTGTGGTACCATCGGTCTTTGTGGAGCTGGCTTTTGGGGTCGCGCAGTGACTGCGTTGACTGCCACAAAGATCGACTGGGGATCCAGTCCAATTTGTGTATATTCGTGAGCGCCAGTTTTGCTGTAGGTGATCATGACATCAAATTGCTTGATAAAATGGCGGCGGGAAAATTCACTGAGACGATCAAACCACCCGCTCGAGGGTCTCGCCCCCAATCCCCAACCAATGACGGGTTTGTGATGGCGATGCATCCAGGCAACCGCCCGCGGTGTACTAAGATAGCGCGGGTTGGCTTCGACTATTAAAACATCAGGCTGCCAATCGATTAACCATTGTGTTAAACCGGGTTGCCGGCAGGCATATGCCTTTCCTTTGAACAAGTGCAGGTTTTTCGTTTGCACCCAGTGCACTCCGCTGATTGTTTCTGCCTCGGCAATGTTTTCACCACCCCTGGCTTGCCCACTGAGCAGGCTCAATCCGCCCTCACATTGCCCTGCCAGCATCTGGAAGAATGGCACACGGTAGGTTGGTAAGACTCTTTGAATGATTCCCAGGCGACCTTCGAACATGATTATCCTAAAAGCACATCCAGGTAAGCCTTGGTCATTTGGTCGAGACCGAATGCTTCCTCTGCCCGTTTTCGGGCTGATTCCCTGAATGGGCGATTGTTCTTCAAAATTGGAAGAGCGGCGGCAGCCAGGGATTTCACATCCGGCGTCTCCAGCTGCCAGTGATTGCTGCCATACGGCACGATCGCGCCGGCTTTTTTGCCCACCAACTCTTTTAATGCCCCGGTGTCATATGCCAGGATAGGTAAACCGCAAGCCATTGCCTCGATCACGCTGTTGGGGCAGGCTGCATTCAGGTCAGCGGAGTAAAGCGCATGGGCACTGCGGTCCAGGGCGGGAATTCCCTCAGGCGGGATGACGCCCAGCCACTGCATCGTGATATTGGTATATCTCTCGATATAATATTTCTTGATCGTTTCTGAGACATCGCCGGCAATGCACAATTCAACCGGCAATTGGTGTTCATTTTGCAGTGTGGCAACCAGTTGGGCAGCCATGTCCAGTCCCCTGGAATAAAGCCCGCTGAGGTGTCCCTCAACCAGTAAAATCCTGTAGCGATCAACCGGAAGGGTATGGTCGCCTTCAGGCGTGAACCGCTCCAGGTCAACGCCATTGTGGATCACACGAAATTCCTTATTCACTTTCCCATGCTCTTTATCCCACCACCAGTGGCTGAATTCACTTTGGTAAGCAATGCGCTCACAAACATAACGGCGTATATAACTTAGCAGCATGTTGGCGGTTTCACTGCGCAGCCAGGCTTTTGGATCAGTCTTAACTACCCTGTGTAGCCAGTTCATGCCATTGAGGCGTTGCACAATGCGCACACCTCTACGTCGCGTGGTAAGCAGCTTGGGAACCTGGCGCGTGCCCCCGATGACCAGGATGGCATCGTTGTTCTTGTCTAATGGATCAAATGAATAATTGACCTTGTTTTCGATCAGTCCCTGGATGAATTTTCTTTGAAAGGATGCCATCCCACCCACACCCTGCAGGTAAGGCAGCATGCAGACTTGGTGGCTCATGCAGTTCCTTGATATGCCAGCAATGCCCGGACGATCTGCCTGGCTGCCGACCCATCCCCATAAGGGTTGACCGCGTTGGCCATTGCTGCGTGTGCCTTGTTGTCGTCCAGCAGGCGGATCGCTTCGGATGTGATCTTGTGGATGTCGCTTCCTACCAACTTGAGCGTGCCGGCACTTACCCCTTCAGGACGCTCGGTTGTTTCTCTTAACACCAGTGTCGGGATGCCCAGCGCAGGTGCTTCTTCCTGCAATCCGCCCGAATCGGTGAGGATCAGGGTACTGTTTTTCATCATGTGCACCATCGGCAGGTAATCAAGTGGTCGGACCAAGTGCACATTATCCATGCCTGAAAGTAATTCGTGGACAGGTGCTTGAATGTTGGGGTTGAGGTGCACCGGGTAAACAAACTCCACCTCGTTTAGATAGCGCTCAGCCAACTGCTTGATTGCCTGGCAGATATTTCGTATCGGTTGACCCATGTTTTCCCTGCGGTGGGCGGTGATCAGCACCAGACGTTTTCTGTTCAGACCGATTCCAAATTGGTCAAGCATGGCAACCACCTCAGGCGGGGAGGGGCGCTGCGCGATCAATTTCAGGGCGTCGATCGCCGGGTTACCGGTGACAACGATCATCGAGCCGGGAATGCTTTCATTTAGCAGGTTCTGGCGGTTGCCTTCTGTTGGTGCAAAATGCAAATCGGCTACGACCCCGGCGATTTTGCGATTGATCTCTTCCGGGAAAGGTGCCCATTTGTTAAATGATCTAAGGCCTGCTTCCACATGCCCTATCTTGACCTGGTGGAAATAGCCTAGCAGCGAGGCGACCATCACTGTGGTGGTGTCGCCCTGCACCAAGATCCAATCCGGTTTGAGTCGGGAAATGACCGGGTCAAGGTGGGTCAGTATTTCAGCTGAAAGATTAGCCAGTGACTGGTCGGGTTTCATTAAATCAAGATCAATATCAGGCTTTATGTTGAACACATCCAGCACCTGGTCAAGCATCTGGCGGTGTTGCGCGGTTACACACACAGTGGAAGCGATCTCCGGGTGCCTGGCCAATTCCATGACTACCGGTGCCATTTTGACCGCCTCAGGGCGTGTGCCAAAGATCGAGAGGACTTTTAGTTGTTGACTCATCGATTCAATTATACTTGCTCTGCTTTTCTGCCAATCCGCTTACTTTTTGGCCAAACCGCGGTAGATCAGCCCTGCTTCTTCCCATGGACGTTTGTCCCACCCATTGACTGCGTCAAAAATTGCCAGCTTCGGGTTGACCTGCGCGACCTCTTTTGGATCCAATTTATAAAATTCATTGTGCGCTACTGCCAGAACCAACAGGTCTGCGTTTCTGAGCAAATCGGTGAGATCGTTATTGATCGGGATACCATCCCAGTCCATTCCACTCTTAAATGGTTCACAGGCAACCAGGGTGGAACATTTTTTCTTTAATGCATGTGCCAGTTCAACCGCCGGGCTTTCCCGCAGGTCATCCACATTGGGTTTGAATGCCAGGCCAAGTATAGCGATCCGTTTTTTTGAAAGGTCGCCATATGTCTCTTCAATTACCTGGCAGACAAAGCCGGGTTGCTGGTCATTTAACTTCCTGGCTGTCCTGATCAACTCGGAGCAGTCAGGGGCAGCTTCCACCAGGAACCAGGGGTCCACGCTGATGCAGTGCCCGCCAACTCCAATGCCAGGTCGCAGGATGTTTACGCGGGGATGACGATTGGCGATGGTGATCGCTTCCCAGATATCGACTCCAAAGCGATCAGCCAGGCGGCAAAACTCGTTGGCAATGGCGATATTGATATCGCGGGATGTGTTTTCCATCAATTTCACCATTTCAGCAGTCGTTGCATCGGTCAGGATGATCTCGCCTTTCACGAAATGCTGGTAGAGGTCTTTGCCTGCCTCAGCTGATGCCTGATCGATCCCGCCAATGACCCGTGCATTGTCTACCAGCTCGGTCAAAATCTTCCCGGGCAGCACCCTTTCCGGTGAATAAGCCAGGTGAAAATCATGACCTGCTTTTAAACCGCTTCTTTCAAGGATTGGTTTGACAATATTGACCGTGGTCATGGGTGGGGAGGTGGATTCGAGGATGACCAGGTTTCCCTGTTTAAGGTGGGGAACGATGGAAGCGGCGGCACTTTCCACATACTGCATATCCGCCGTTTTATCCTCATGGAATGGGGTGGGCACTGCAATGATGAATACATCTGCGTCCACAACGCTCGGCGAAATGGATAATGACCCTGCTGCGACAACCTCATTGACCAATTCCCGCAAACCCGGTTCATAGATATGGACTTCACCCTTGGTTAATTGATCAATGATCCTGGGATTGGTGTCCATTCCCGTGACATGGATGCCACTTTGGGCGAATTTGCATGCCGTTGGCAAACCGATGTAACCCAATCCAACCATACATATACTTTTTACCTGCATATGGGCTCCTTAACAGTGCCTTTTAAGAATTGTTCATCATTATGCCACAGTTATTTGCATTTTTGGCTGAATTTTTATTTGATTAATCTATGCGAGTCCAGTTATGCTATACTTTACTGCATGGAAAAGGATCTGAGCCTGATGAACGAATGGGCGGGTTTCCTCAAACGCTGGGGGCTAACCAAAATTGCCATTTCTTTGTTGGGCGGCGCACAGCCTGTCCTGCTCCTGCTTTCCCAGTTGCTCATCATTGGTAGTCCTTTTATTACCTCGAGAGACCACGGCGATCAACTTTCTCCATTTATTGCGATGCTTGAGGATGAGCAAGCCAGTGCGCAATTCGCTCGATACTTGCAGTTGGAAGGGCACTCATGATCGAACGATATGTTGCTGCCGGTTTCATCGTGCTTGCAGCCATCCTACTCCTGGTCTATGGCATTTTGGCACACCGTAAAAATGCCTCTCCTTTACGTCAACTGCCCCAGTTGCAGGCGTTGGAATTGGCTCATAACTTGAACCTGGAACAGGGTAACAAACTTGTCTACCTGGCTGGCGGTCACCTGTTCGGTGAGCAGGTCACCCTCAACAGCCTGGTTTCTCTGCCGCTACTGCGAAAATTAACCACCCAGTCGGTGTTGAGTGATCGTCCGCCGATTGTGCTGAGTGCTGATGGTCAAATGGCTATCCTGAGTAGGATGATCCTGGCAGGCGTTTATGAAGATGCCCTGGTGCCCAACCTGCTATACAAAGACTACAGCCATACCACGGGTGGTTCGCGTTTTTCCTACCT
Source organism: uncultured Anaerolineaceae bacterium (assembly GCA_964435475.1). Classification (GTDB taxonomy): domain Bacteria; phylum Chloroflexota; class Anaerolineae; order Anaerolineales; family Anaerolineaceae; genus CAYSZB01. Next base: position 35,652 of record CAYSZB010000013.1, read on the forward strand.
TGCTGGTTGCCTTCCTGAACTATTTTGGGATCACATCGGTATGCTGGTCATGGCGGGTCACTTCCAGCCTGAGATGGTTTTGCTGGCTGACTTGTCTGCGCGAAAAGATTATTTCACCTTTGCAGGGAGCGATTCGATCGCTGCCCAGGCTGCCTTATTCACAACAACAGGGCATGTGCTGGTTGGCGAGGAATTCTTCTCTCTGCCGCTTTATGGCAAGAATCCCCATAAGACCCATGCATCCCTCAAAACTCAGGACTTTCTGCGAGTGCTGATCATTTTTGTTGTCATTGTTGCTTCACTCTTAAAATCGCTGGGGGTCTTCTGATGCGTAAGACACTCTCCATACTGGTCGCCGTTCTTTCTGCTGCTGTGGTCCTGGTGGGTTTCTTCCTGCAGCCACTTTTTTCTCCAATACTGCACGTTTTACTGCGCTGGGGGATCATTGTGGGCAGCATGGCAACCATCGTTGGCATCATCAACCTGTTGGTCACGCACATTAAACGCATTCGTTTTAAAGAAGGGCGCTTTGGTTTCAGTATTGTGGTTTTGATCGCCTTTTTTGCGAGTTTCCTTGCTGCCCTTATTCTGGGCGTGGACAATGAAATTTACACCCGATGGCTGTCTGCCATCCAGGTGCCGATCGAGGTCAGCCTGTTGGCTCTGATTGCCTTGACCCTGACCTACGCTGGCGTGAACTTCTTCCGTTTACGCGGATGGAATGCCCTTTCCATCTCATTTGGCATCAGTGCCATTATTTTCCTGGTGCTGGAGATCGGCTTTTTCAGGTCTAACACCAACCCGGCAGTGGCAGAATTGATCAATTTCATCCATTTAATCCCCTTGTCCGGAGGCAGGGGTATCCTGATCGGCATATCATTAGGTGCATTATTGATCGGATTGCGCGTTCTTTTTGGCATGGATCGACCTTATGGTGACTAGATGAATGATGAGCCATTGATCTGCGAGCAATGCGGCACCGAGAACCCGCCAGATGCGACGTTCTGTCTAATCTGTGGTCATGACCTGCATGTTCAACAAGCGGAACCTCAGCCTGAAGCAGAACCACCGGATGAAAGCCCCAATCCCGAACAGGCGATCAGCGACCTGCCCGAACTGTTGCGTGACTTGCACTCTGAAAACGCATCATCCTCCATCCGCCGCTCAGCTGTTTTCCAGGAAAATGGCAAAGAAAAACCGGTATCACCCTCCGAATCGGGTGGTCAGGATGTCTCATCCCCTGCCGTGGGTTCCAGTGACTGGTTGGAGAAAATCCGCAGGCGGGCACAGGAAGAAGAGGATGCGGCTGGTGACCTGGTAAAACGGGTCTCAGCCAGGGATCAAGAGCTTGAGGGCGTTCCCGAAGACATGACCAAAGGAGAATTCGAAGATTGGCTGAGCCATATCCGCCAGACTGCCCGCCGGGATAAATTTGCACCTTCCATTGGGTCGGTCGAAGAACCTGGAGGAGAAGATGATATTCCCAACTGGTTGAAAAAAGTCAGGGATAACGAAGCCCAGGAAGCTGAAAAAGAACAGGCGGCGGCGACAGCGGCACTTCCAGGATGGATAAAGGAACAACATGAAGCTCCTGTTCAAGCGGTTTCAAGCGAGGAGTTGACCCAGAAGATCCGCATCATTTCAGAGATCAGGGGCGAACCAATTCCAATCATAGAAGTGCCTGCCCCGGAAGAACCTGCTGAACAACCTGGTCAATCTAAAAATGAACCGCCTGAAGTTGTCGAAGAGACCCCACAGCAGGAAGAGGTTCAACCAGTTGATGAGTTGCCGGTTGTTGAAGCACCCGACGAACCTTTGATTGTTGAACCGGACACAAAAATATGGCAGTATATCTCTGACAACCAACCCAATGAACAGGTCCTCGAACAACGCTCCAGAGCCGAAGTGCTGAAAACTATTTTAACCAACGAAGGTCGATCGGTTGAAGTTCCTGCATTACCGGAAAAGAAAAAAACCAAATTGTTCCGCTTTTTATTAGCCTTTTTATTGCTTCTTGCGGTTTGTTCACCATTATTTATCGGTAACACCGTTTTTACTGCAGAAGGCGGACTGAGTGGAGCGGGTCTGGCGTTTTACCAGCAAGTGGAGCAAACAAACTCGGGCGACAGGGTACTTCTTATCCTGGATTACCCTGCCGGTATGTCTGCAGAAATGGAACTGGTTTCAAGGCCTGTCTTGACCCACCTGGTGAAGAAAAATGTAGCCATTTCAGCCCTCAGCAGTCAACCTGAAGGTGTTTGGTTAGCGCCCAGGCTTGTTGAGATATCCGGTGTTGAAGGTCTTTACACTCAGATCACATATCTTGGCTACCTGCCGGGTGGACGGCTTGGGTTGTACAACGCATCCCAGGGGGAATCGTTGGAGATATTAAATTCACTTTCATACGAAGCAGCCCAGGAACCAGGGGTAACACTGGCTGACTTTGAGCTGATGATCATCATGGTGGATTCATTGCAATCTGCCCGCAACTGGATAGAACTGGTTGCACCAGGTTTTGATGACAAACCCGTATTGATGATCAGCACAGCCCAGGAGGCTGTCATGCTGCTGCCATATGTTGACTCAGCCCAGCTGGATGGCTTGATCAGTGGCCTTTTGGATGGTTCACGCTATGCAGTAGAACTGGGTGGTACGACCCAATCGGCGTTCATATGGCGTTCTTACCAGGCAGGTCTGCTGCTTATTCTGGGTTTGATACTGGTTGGGATCATCACCCGCCTTGAGTCAACTTCCGCTGATTATGCCACCAAGGAGAGCAACACTTGAGCAACCTGGAATTGATCATCGGCATCATGTCCTTTGTCTTAACTGTTATTGTCTTTAGTTATCTCCTGGGGGATAATTTCCTGTTCAGGTTTTCCATGTACCTGCTGGTCGGCATCACCGCCGGTTTCAGTGCTGCCCTGTTGATCACCCGCGTTTTGGTGCCTTATCTCATAATCCCGTTAGCCGAAGGATCCCTGCAGACCCGCCTGCTGAGTTTGATCCCCCTGCTACTCTGCGTTCTCCTTGTATTGGCTGTGTTCCCAAAGATCTCACGCGTCAGCAGCATCCCCATGGCATATATTGTTGGTGTCGCAACTGCCCTGACCATCGGTGGCATCACACTCGGTACGATCGTACCGCAGGTCATGTCTACCGTGGAGCGTTTTACACCCTCCCTGCTCTACCAGGGAGATCGCCAACCCTGGGTCAAGATCCTGGAGGCGATCATTGTTGCCCTGGGGGTTGTATCTTCATTATGTTATTTTTACTGGGGAAGGTCAAAACGATCTACTTCTCAAAATCAGCGCCCGGCCTTGGTCGAAGGTTTAGGTAGATTGGGACAGGTATTCATCGGTGTCACCCTGGGGGCATTATTCACCGGCATTTACACCTCGGCTTTGATCGCCTTGATCTCCCGGGTTTCTTCAATAGCTGATTTTTTCAGTCGACTGGCAGGTCGTTGAGATGGCACAGAAATCATACCTGAGCATTGATATTGGTTCACAACATACCCGGGCATGGCTCTTTGGTTGCCCGGAAGATCAGTATCGCATCGCTGCCAGCAGTGAAGTCGACACGACCTTGATCGGTGATGATGATGTGCAGCGCGGTGTGTGGAACGCAATTGACAGGATCCAGGCTGCCAGTACACACCTGTTGTTGGATCATCAAAGAAAGTTGATAGTTAAAAATTCTGATCCCCAGGTTGGCGTAGAAGCTGTGGGTCTTACCACTTCAGCCGGCAGGCCTATCCGAACAGCTCTGATCGGCCTCACTGAACCTGCTTCGCTTGCTTCCATACGCCGCCTGGCTGGCATGTTTTATTGCCAGGAGGTTCTCTCCATTTGTTTAACTGATGGCATGGATATTGGTCGTCAGTTGCAATCCTTAATGCAAGCCGATCCTGACCTGGTCATCATGGCTGGTGGGGTGGAAGAAGGCGCCAATTTGCCTCTCATTTCGGCCAGCACAGCGATTCGCCTTTTCTATAAGCATATTCCAGGTATAAACAAACCACAAATAATTTTCTCGGGTAACAGCGTAATAGCTGATCAACTCAAACTGGACCTGGAGGCTGGTGATGACCTGTATGTCACAGATAACATCCGCCCGGGTTCGGAACTGGAAAATATATCGGCCGTATTCCCGGCGATGCTGCAGGCTTTTCAAAAGATTCGCTGCAACCAGGTCAAAGGATTACAGGAATTGATCAGGAAAACTGGGGCACGCCTGCTGCCTTCAGCTTATGCAATTAACCGGGTGACAACCTACCTCAACCAGGTTTCAAAAAATGGCAAAGGTGTGATGGCGATCAACATTGGGGCTGATTGCTCTAGCCTATCTGCAGTGAAAGATGGCAGGTTAACTTCCTCGGTTGTTTTCTCCCGGATGGATGAACAATTGGTGAGTGAGACCAGTGCCTGGTCATCAGTGCAGGTGGAGCATGAAATAACCTCTTCCTACCTGCAAAGCAAAACGATCCATCCTGGCATGCTGCCCGCCACATTGGAAGACCTGGCAATTGAACAGGCTTGGGCGCGGGTGAAGATCCAGAACTGCCTGAGGATTACGAAACAGCGTTTTCCCGGTTTTGATTACGAACTTCAAAGCGGATTAAAAAGCGCTTATGAGCCGATCATAATCAGCGGTTCAGTATTCGATAAAGCCCCGACACTGGGGCAGGCTTTCCTGATGGCAGTGGATGGTATACAACCTTCTGGAATTTCGACGATATTGTTGGACAGGCAGCAGGTTTTACCTGCTCTTGGGTCGATCGCCGAATTTGAACCTATGATCGCGGTGCAGGTGCTCGATGCCGGTGTGCTGCAGAACCTGGGTACCGTTGTCTCCGTGCAAAGCACAGCCCGGGAAGGTGCGTTGGCAGTAAAAGTTGAGGTGGCGCAGGATGAAGGTGGCAGGGAATTGGTCGACCTGCGGCAGGGTGAACTAAAGCGTTTTGAGCTGCCTCTTGGATCAAAAGTCAGGCTGTACCTTTCGCCGGAGTACCATGCTGATGTGGGGATGGGCAAGCCGGGATTGGGCGGCTGGGTTTCACTTGTGTCTGGTGAATTGGGGGTGGTTGTCGATTTACGGGGCAGACCGGTACAGTTGCCTGCCAAATCGGATAAGTGCAGTTCGGTGATCAAGAGCTGGTTATGGGAGTTGGGCGGTTAATATGGCACTGGAAAAACTGATCATCCGCAAGGGTCAACAAATATGCCGGCCGTTCCAGTTACCCATGCGCGGCAGGGTGCTTGTGCGCACCGGGCAGCGCGTCACCATGGGTGAGCCTGTTGCCGAGTTTTACGTACCCGAATCCTACCTTGAATTTGATATCCCCAGTGGTTTCAAGATCAGGCCTTCCAAAGCAGAATCTTGCATAAAAAGGTTGGTTGGTGAAGAAGTGGACGCAGGAGACATCATTGCCAGTAAGGGTGGCATTGTGCAACGCATTTTCCGCGCACCTCAGGCCGGTAAGGTGATCGCCATTCGCAATGGCAAGGTCATGCTGGCTTTGGGCAGCGTCAAGCATGTGTGCCGGGCAGGTTTCCCGGGATTGGTCGTTGAATTATTACCAGACCGCGGTGCAGTCATTTGTACCACAGGCAATGTGCTGCAGGGTGTCTGGGGTAATGGCAAAAATGCTTATGGGGATCTGGCATACCTTGGTGGTTCAGACCAGAACCCGTTCAACCAGGAAGCGATCAATACCAAAATGGAAGGTAAGATCATTGTTGCCGGTCCTTGCCTCAAGCAGGACCTTCTCAGCAAGATGGTCGATGTCAAACCAGCTGGCGTGATAGTTTCTTCGCTTGCCCCTGCCTTACAAGCGGAATGTGAAAAGCTTGATTTCCCGGTGATGAGCCTGGCTGGTTTTGGTGACATCCAGCTTGATGAATGCAGCGAAGCAATGATTTTTACAATGATGGGACGGCAGGTCTTTCTTAATGCCCATGTCCCTGATCCAGCGGTTGGGATGAAACCTGAAGTGCTTATGTTGGGCGAAGAAGTAGCGGCAGATGTGCTTTTCCAGGATGAATTCGCTTTCCATGTCGGGGCAAAAGTGCGCTTAACCGGCAAACCCTACACTGGCAGCGTGGGTGAGATCATTGACCTGCCTGCAGAACCTGAACGTTATGCCAGCGGGCTGGTTTTGCCATCCGCTGTGGTCAAGCGCTCTGATGACCAGGTGATCAGGGTCCCCCTGGCAAATATTGAATTGATCTACTAGCCATATCGGGTGAAAATGGGTTATTATTACATAAGGAAGAGATGATCCGGGTTGGTGTGATATGACAGCGAATGATCCTGTAAAATCTAAACATCGCAATCGGCCATTTTGGGTGGCAATGCTTTTTTTGCTCATCCTCCTCCTGGCGGGGTTGGCTGGCATGGGCGGCTGGATGGTTCGTGAAATGGGTGGTTTTGATCCTCAGGCGATCCTTTCCCGTCTGACAGGTGAAGAAAATGCGTTGGTAATCGCGACCACACCTGCTTCAGAAACTGGTTCGCTCGTTGTAACACAAGAAAAGACGGCAGAGGTTGTTGTTGCTGAAAAAATCGATGAACCAACTCAGGCAATAGTGGAAGCAACCAAAGCCGCAACCCCACGACCAGTGCAACCCACCCGCACACCTATTCCTACTGCGACCCCGACATTACAGGCTACACCTGGATTAACTGAAGTGGCCGAAACAGAAGCAACTGGTGAGACCGCTGCCGCAACCGGGGAAGCAACAGTTACTTCTGAAGCATCAGGCGAAACCACATCTGAAACCCAGACAGCAGCAGAAACTGAAACCTCTCAGGTCTCTGAAACTGCGTCTGAAACCCAGCCTGCTTCGACAACAGAAACCCTGCAAGCCACTGAGTCTGCTTCTGCTGAGACCGGCACCCCGGGGGCAACCTCCCAGGCAAGCTCTGAAACGCCTGCTGAAGGGACTGGCACGGGTGAAAGTGCGACTCAAAGCACGGATGAGACTGCCACAGCCTCTGCAACACCTACCGGCACTTCAGAACTACCGGATACGGGCATCATGGATGGGTTCAGTCTGCCGCTGGTGGCATTTTTTGGCGCTCTTTTGGTATTGTTCCTCATTCTGATCAAACACCTGAAGGTGACCCTCTAAATTAAACAAAAATGCCTTGTGAGAATACCCCACAAGGCATTTATTATCTTTTCCCTAGGGAACGATCAGCAGGGAGTACAAAATCCAGCCAGTTTTGCCGTCTGCAGCGATCACTTTGACCCATAATGTGTTGCCATCAAGGTATGTCTCATCCAGCATCTGTATGCGGCTGCCGTCTGTGGCATACGTTGCAATCGGGTTGTCATAGCCTGGTCCCTCCCGGATGACCGCACCGCTCTCTGACTTGACAGTCACCCAGATCGGGGTGGCGGTGGGTTGTGGGGTGTCTGTTGGCGCCAGGGTCGCCTGGGTTGTGGCGGTCGGTTCGGGCTCCCTGGTTTCGTTTGTGGTAACCGGCAGAACGCATACTGGCACTTCTGCATTAGACTCACATGTCGTCACCGGGCAGGGTGTCGGCAGGTTAAGTTCCTGCTTAATATTGTCGATCAGGGGTTTCATAGTGCTCTTTGAACCGGGGAACGCAAGCAACAGGATGGCTGCTGCGCCGGTCAATACCAGGGTCAACCAACCCAGCGATTTATGCGGAGTCAAACCCAAAACCAGGAATACCAGCATGATGATCAGGGTTGAGCAAGCCAGGTAGGTGAAACCCAGTGCCAGCAGGGGCAGCCAGGGTTCGCCGGAACCGTTTGTCAGGAAAAAACCGGCAGCAGCGATGGGCAGGAATACCAGGTAAGAGATCAGCACACCCGCCATGTGAGGGTTGATGTCATAACGCAGCATCAGCAAGCCTGCCATAACGGAAGTGATGATCAGGATCACCCAGCCGATCCAGTTGGATTGCAGGTAGATCGGGATCTGGAAGTTGGCTGGTTCAACTGCCGCCCTGGAGATGGCGCCAGCCAGGCTGCCAAAACCAAAATACAGGATCGCACAGATCAAAAAACAGGCAATGGACTGGAGAAGAAAAGGTATGTTCTTCATCGCCGGTGAGATCGAAGTACCCATCAATGGCGTAAGGATCGGGACACATAAGGCTGAGGCGACAAATATGATCGGCGAGTTCAAAAGCAGCGCAATGCCAACCAATACTGCTCCCAGTAACGCGAATAAAAAGAAATCATAGCCGGGGGTGGATCGGCGTTTTAATTCGTATAGCAATGATTGTCGTTCGCTCTCACTGGCATTACGCAATGCTTGCCTGATGCGCCGTTTTTGGGCAGGGGAAAGTTGATTAAAGTCATCAGGAATGGTTTCTGCAGATGGTAGGCTCATAATTGTCTTCCCGCAATTTTTTCTTTCATTATACCCCAGCCGGATTCAGCCTCTCGATGGTGGGTCTCTGGCAGCACTATACATAACCAGTCGATCAATTAATGATTGATTACGTTGGGGTAAAATAGGGGCAATGAATACTGGCTTGAAATACCATCCCTGGCTCTTAGTCCTTATCCTGGCGTTGCTATTGAGCGCGTGTGTCAAGACCACGCCCACAGCGGTTGTTCCCTCAGTGACAGATCTCACCCCAAGCCGGGAAATTACTCCAACTTCGCAAACGCCAGAGGTATTGCCCTACCGCGTCATCCTCTATGCTCCACAAGGTACAGATCCAGCGATATTGGCAGACCTTACCGCCTTAATTTCGGAACTGGCTCAGCAACAGGGCTGGATCTTTTCACCTCAGGAAGTTCTGACCAATGAACCCTGGAAAGAGCCGGTCAAGATAGTCATTGCCTTGCAAGGGGTAACTAATTTGATGGAATTGGTAGGTGCGCACCCTGAGGTTCAATTTCTTGCGATCAATGTGGAAGGTGCTGAGCCTGCAGTGAATTTGAGTACTCTGTCATTATCAACTGAAGACCTGCAGCGCCAGGCATTTCTTGCTGGTTACCTGGCTGTAATGCTTACT
>CAYSZB010000014.1:0-44143 GCA_964435475.1 uncultured Anaerolineaceae bacterium
TGAAACATTCGCAAGCCTGGCAATATCCTTTAATTTCAATTTCTCAGACATACCACTCACTCCTCAGGTATATGATCATGGTCCACTATACCATCAGTTGCTTAATAATGCAATAATATTTACTAATATTAACTAAATTTATTATGTCATAGTGATAGGTAATTATTATGATATCTGACTGAATGGGAGATTAAGCGTCATAAGTTGGGCGGAAATGAGATCATGAAGGTAAAATAAACTAAAATACTACTTGACTAATCGTGTAATAATAGTTAAAATTTAATTTGAATTATAATAATTTATTATGCATTCCTGACCTGTTCTTCAAAAAATGCTTAATCTTTATGCGCTCTCGTGTGGTCATTGAAAAGATCGAATAATCTCGTTGAAGTAAGGTTTTTGCTTAGAGCCGAGATGTATAAAACTGGTAAACGCCGCGAGAAGGATCTTTAAGGCTTGAGGAAAAGGAACACAATTTTCATTATTAAGCTTTAGAGAGATAGCATGATTTATTAAGGTTTGAATATTCAGATCAATCATTAAGAAAAATTTACTGGCAAAACGACTGAAAAGAGGACCAATGGCACAGAATTACGAGAAGATAAACCAGACGATCAGAGAAAAATTCATCGCCCACAAGCGACAGAATCCGGAAGGGTTTAAACCAAAACTGGCACTTTCATGGAGCAACTGGGGATTTGGCATGGAAAGCCTGGAAGATTCCATCCGCCGCCTCAGGTCCGAAAATGTTGAGTGGATCGAATTGCATGGCAACCATTATGGCCCTGACCTGGGTTATAAAGTCCATGAAACACAAACGCTACTGGCTGATCACAAGATGAAGGTAGCAGGTATTTGCGGGATGTTCTCCGTGGAAAATGATCTCTCAAGCAATCATGGCATCCACCGCCAGGCTGCCATTGACACCATCCGGCGCGAATTATCCTTTGGCCGCCAGGTGGGTGCGAGTTACCTGCTGGTCGTTCCCGCGGCTGTCGGTCGTCCAGGCGCATACGACGGCAGTGAATTCCTGCGCAGCGTGGAGACGCTTCGCCTGGTGGCTGACCAATTCATTGAAACTGGTATCCGCTGTGCAATCGAGCCCATCCGGTCTGCAGAAGTAAGTATCGTTCACACCGTATCAGATGCTTTGGCGTACATTAAAGCGGTTGACCATCCTGGTGTTGCGCATATCAATGGGGATGTCTACCACATGCAATCGGAGGAAAGCCACATTGGGGCAGCCATTCTGCAAGCCGGCAACAGGTTGACCAATTTGCATATGGCGGACAGCAACCGCCTGGCGCTGGGCGAAGGTTCGCTCGACCTGGATACGATCATCATGGCCCTTTACCTGATCAATTACAACCGACCTGGCTGTTTTGTGACCCCCGAGCCGTTGGGCCCAGGGGGTGATCCTTATCCTGCCATGAACAACATTCCCGACCAGGCTGCTTTGGATGTCCTGGTTCACAAAACGGTAACCTATTTCCGGGAACGGGAAGCGGCAGTCCTTTCACTTTAGCCGCGAGGAATGAATGGAATTCAAACAACACAGCCTGGTTTTTGAAGCGGCAAAACAAAATATCACCTATTGAATATCGATGTCGAGCAAGCGCTGGACCGATTGCCTGGTATACCGATCTCCATGCACTGCTGGCAGGGAGACGACCTCACTGGTTTTGAGTCGTCTGGCAACCTCTCTGATGGAGGAATCCTGGCCACCGGAGGCTATCCCGGCAAAGCGCGAACCCCTGAAGAATTGCGCGCAGACCTATCCAAGGCTTTATCCTTAGTGCCTGGCCGGCATCGGGTGGCCCTGCATGCGGTCTATCGTGAAGCAGGAAACACCCCTGTGGCCAGGAATGAGATCCAACCCGGGCATTTTTCTGCCTGGATCGATTGGGCTAAGGAGGAGAAAGTCGGTCTGGACTTTAATCCAACCTTCTTTGCCCACCCGAATGCCAAATCGGGTTTCACCCTTTCAAGCAAGGATAAGGGCATCCGCGATTTTTGGGTCGAACATGGCATTGCTTCGCGAAAGATCGGTGAAGCCCTCGGTAAGGCACTGAATGATACCTGTATTACCAATTTTTGGATACCTGATGGTTACAAGGATATCCCTGCAGACCGGGTGACACCGCGCAGGTATCTTACAGACTCTTTGGATCGAATATTTTCTGTATCAACAGACCCACATTACAACCTGGACGCGGTTGAAAGCAAGCTCTTCGGGATAGGCTCTGAATCTTATGTGGTTGGTTCGTTCGAGTTCTACCTCGGTTATGCGATCACCCATCAGAAACTGCTCACGCTGGATACGGGGCATTTTCACCCGACCGAGACCATTAGCGATAAGATCTCAGCGTTGATGTTCTACCTGCAGGACATTTACCTGCATATCAGCCGGGGAGTGCGCTGGGATAGCGACCATGTGGTGATCTATAACAATGATGTGCGGGAGATCGCCCAGGAAGTCATCCGGGGCAATTACCTCGACCGCATTCATTTGGGACTGGATTATTTTGATGCCTCCATCAACCGTCTTGCAGCCTGGGTGATCGGCATGCGCAGTGTCAGCAAAGCACTGTTATTTGCCTTACTGGAACCCTTTGAAAGCTTGAATCAACTTGAAAATGAAGCTGATTATGCCGGTCGACTGGCATTAATGGAAACAATCAAAACAGCCCCCTTTGGTGAAATCTGGGATGAATATTGTTTTCGACAGGGTGTTCCCCCAGACCAGGATTGGTTCAAAGAAGTGAAGGCATACGAAAAACAGGTTTTATCTGACCGCATGGACTGACCTGCTGAGGTTATTTTAGCAGCGTGATCAGGCAGGTTTGGTTGGCAACCAAGAATAGAAATAGACAAATATATGGACAATTTGATTTATATAAAGAGAACAAAGAATGAAAGGTTTATTGTACCCGGGAAAATGCTGCCAGGCATTTAGCCTGTTGTTGTAGATCATTATGACTGATTTAAGGAGAGAAAAAAATGAAACAAGTTACATTAAGTAGTTTGACCAGCAATCATCTTGAAAATCCTTTGGGCATTGGTCTGGGACCATTGTTTTTCAATTGGAAGATGGAGACGGATCGAAAAGGCGCTGCCCAATCTTCCTTCCAGGTTCATGTTTCCAGGTCAAAGGATTTTGACGATCTTGCCTGGGACACGGGTTGGGTGCAGTCTGATAGTTCGGTGCATGTGATTTACGAGGGTGAAGCATTACAGAGCATGACGCGCTACTTCTGGCGCGTGCGCATCAAAGATGAGAAAGGGGAGATGAGTGATTGGAGCGAGACTGCCTTTTTTGAGACCGGTTTACGCAATGATGAATGGCAGGCAAAATTCATTGAACCTGAAGCCAAAGTTAACCCTCGTGCTCATAAACCTGCACCATATTTGCGGGCATGTTTCCATGTACAAAAGTCAATTCAACAAGCCCGCCTATATATTACCTCGCATGGTTTGTATGAAGCCTATCTGAATGGTCAACGAGTTGGAGAGCAGGTCTTCACCCCAGGCAATACCGATGTTAATAAGCGTCTGCAGTACCAGGTATATGACGTGAGCGCCATGCTCAACGATGGTCAGAATTGCATGGGCGTCATCCTGGGTGATGGTTGGTATCGGGGTGCGATCAACTCACAGTCAAAACGCAATTCCCACGGCTCAAAAGTGGGTTTGCTTTCACAATTAATGATCACCTATAGCGATGGCACAAGCCAGCTGTTCTGCTCAGATGGCAGTTGGAAGACCACCACAGGGCCCATCGTCAGGTCAGACATGAAATTGGGCGAAGTCTATGATGCCCGGCTTGAAATGCCGGGTTGGAGCGAAACCGGTTTTGATGATCACAGCTGGCGCCCAGTCCAGGTCGTCCCTTTTGATACCCGGGTTCTGATCCCATCTGAAAGTGTGCCAGTCAAAAAGATGGAGACACTCGACCCGGTGAAGATCATCAAAACTCCCAGGGGTGAAACGGTCATTGATTTTGGTCAGAACATTGCCGGCTATGTCATTATGCAGGTGGAAGGCACAAGGGGTGTAACGGTTTCCCTGACCCATTCCGAGGTTCTGGATAAGAACGGTAATTTCACCACATTTTACGCCACATTACCCATCCTGTATGGTCAAAAGAACCGCTATACGCTAAAAGGTGAGGGGCTTGAAACTTATGAACCGCATTTTACAGTGCATGGATTTCGCTATTTAAAGGTCGAGGGTTATCCCGCGCCCCTTGATCCCGCTAATTTCAAGGCATACGCGATCTATTCTGCAATGCCCCAGACGGGTCATTTTGAATGTTCCAACCTGTTGATCAATAAACTGCACGAGAATACCGTTTGGAGCATGAAAGGAAACTTTCTTGATATTCCCACGGATTGCCCGACCCGCGAGAGAGCCGGCTGGACAGGAGATGCCCAGGTGTTTGTGCGAACTGGTTCATTGTTGATGAATGATGCCGCTTTTTACGGGAAATGGATCAAAGATGTCAGTTCTCAGCAATATCCCAACGGCATGATCCGTAACGTCGTTCCCGATAAACCTATCGACCAGTTGAAGAGCAATACCGGCCGCGGCACACTGCCCCCAGGTTCTTCCGGTTGGGGGGATGCCGTGGTCATCATCCCCTGGGCGCTGTATGAAATATTTGGCGATCGCACCATCCTCGAGCACGAATATGAAAGCATGAAAAAATGGGTTGAATATGAACGGAGCAGTGCCCGTAATTCACATTGGACAAAAAAGATAACAAAGGCGGGCCACTCCAAAGCAGGTGATTCCCAACATCAGCAGTTCATCTGGGATACCAGATATCACCTTGGTGAATGGCTGGAACCGGATGTCCTCATTCGGGATTGCTGGAAGGACATTTTCAGAAATTTGATATTTTCCGATCCCATTGTGGCAACCGCTTACTTTGAGAACTCCAGTCGTTTGCTGGGTAAAGCCGCTGGTGTTCTGGGAAAAAAGGCTGATGAGCAGGAATACCTGACCCTTGCGGATAACATCAGGCAGGCGTATATAAAGGAATTCATCAACCAGGATGGCACCACCACAGTCTATACCGATCGCCAGGCACCTTATGTCCGTGCATTGCACTTTGGTTATTACAATGAACAGCTGAAACCCCGATTGGTAGAAAGACTGCTCGAACGCATCAAAGACAAGAATTACCACCTGTTTACCGGATTCCTTTCGACACCCTTTTTGCTCCCGGTATTGAGTGATGCCGGTCATACGGATACTGCCTATCGGATCCTTACCCAAACGGATAACCCCTCATGGCTTTACGCCATCACCAAAGGCGCTACGACCATTTGGGAGGACTGGAAGGGCATCGACGAAAAAGGTTCGCCAACCGGTTCCCACAATCACTATTCCAAAGGCGCGGTTGTCAATTGGTTCTACGAATACCTGTGTGGTATTCAATTGGACCCCCAGGCTCCTGCTTATAAACATTTTTTAATTAAGCCGGTTGTCGTGGATGAACTTGATTTTGCCAGCGCCAGGTACGAATCAATTTATGGTCTGATCATGTCCAAATGGCAAAAATCGGCCGGGGAGATCAGGTATGAGTGGACGATCCCGCCCAACACAACTGCGACTGTGAAACTTGCGAGTGTAAAGCAAATCCCTCCATTGAGTGAATTCTTTAATGTCCAGACGCTTGAGGATGGGTCAGTGCAGTTTGAACTTGGGAGTGGAAACTACGAGGTCGTGGTCAAGGTTTGATGCCACCAATTACCGGGGTAAAGGGTTGGGAGGCTGTCGCAAAGTGGCTCCCATGCGATAGCACCCAACCATCCCCCAGAAGCAAGGTTTAGAGATATTTCAATGGTTGATCGAAAAAGGCTTCACCTCAATGTTGGCGTGCAGATAAGGAGAAAAAGAAATTAATAATTGCGAATCATGTTGTTAGCAGTTTACAGGTTTACAAATCTAAGTTTATAAATGGAGAAAGTACGATGGCTGAATTTTCAACTGAACTTGTGGCAAAAAAGAAAGAAGAAAGCCTTCTGACCAACAAAGAGAAGTTCTCATTTTTCCTGGTCAACATGGGTAACATTCCTTTGATGACCTTACTCGGAAGTTTTCTATTGATCTTCTATACTGATGTAGTCGGTTTGGACCCGGCGGTGATCGGTACTTTGTTTCTTGTGTCAAGGATTTTTGATGGGATCAATGACCCGATCTCAGGGTACCTGATCGACCACCTTCCCCGCACAAAAATGGGCAGGTTTCGTTCATACCTGATCCTTGGCACTGTGGTCACCTCCGCTGTGTTCTTGCTGACCTGGCTTGGACCCAGTATGGCTCAAACTGGTAAGATTTTCCTGGCATTTCTTGGCTACATCCTGTTCGGCTTTGTTTTCGACCTGATGGATGTTCCTTTGAACTCGATGATCTCGGTGATGAGCGATCGGGATAGGGATCGGACAACTTTATCTAATATTAAAGGTTTTGCCTACATGTTGGGCGGTGTGGTTATTTATGTGGTAGCGCTGCCTTTTGTGGGCATGTTCGCTTCAGAACAAGTTGGCTACCACTGGTTGATCATATTCTTTACTGCGTTTGTCATTGTTTTCTCGATCATTGGTACCCTGGGGATCAAAGAACGCGTGAACCCCCTTAATAAAGAAAAATACACCTTCGGTGATCTATTTCGAATTCTCGGCAACCGTGCAGTCTTCACCCATTTCATTAATCAGCTGGTCTTGATGACGGCGAATGGACTTCTCCAGGGATCGATCTTGTTCTTTTGCATCTACGTGTTGGACCGTCCGGATATTTTCACCTGGTTTGGTCTGTCGCGGGTCATTGGTACGGTGATCGCCATGGCTCTGATCCCCTTCATGACCCGAAAATTGGGTAAGAAGAATACCAAGACCATTGCAGATGTCGTAACCATCATTGGCTTTTTGGCTATGTTTTTCCTCCCTGCAGACAAACCGTTGTTGTTCGTCATTGTCCAGTTGATCACTGCTCCCGGCATGGGCATGACTGGGATATTGATGTACAGTATCCAGGCGGATAACACAGATTATGTGGAATGGAAGCAGGGTCACCGGGCTGAAGGCGCAGTGGCGGCATTGAACTCATTTATCGTCAAGGCGGGCCTGGGGCTGGGTTCTGGAATTGGCGCGTACATCCTGGGGATGATCGGGTATGTACCCAATGCGGTTCAATCTGCAGGAACCATCCGCGGTCTTTATACCTTAAATTTCCTGATCCCGGCACTGATTTCTGTTTTGGGTGTGGTGCTTTGGGTTGTGCTCTATCCTCTTAATAAGAAGACCAGCGAGCAAATGCTTTCCGACCTGATCACTTCCCGCGAAAAAGAACACGTCTACAACCTGGCAGAATGATCGATAGATGAGTAAAAAAGTACTTAAGATTAAGAGAGTACCTGGTGAATTGTAACGGACGCTCTCTGGCGTGATAGAGGCGTCGTGAAAACCGGGTACTCTTCGAGTCTTTTACTAAACTCACAACCTGCGAGTTGAGTGACGTCTATATTGAGCTGAACTGGATTGACATAATTACTGAGATTGTCCTTTTACCTGGATAGTTCTCATTTTAACCACCAATAATATCCATAAGAAATGCATCTGAGAAGGGGTCAGTTCATGGTATCCAGTTTATAAGAAGTACCGAAATTGATGCAGGAATAAAAATGTCAAAAATTTTGATCAATATTTTGACTATAATATCCCTATGGACACAAACAGCAATCCAACCCAATCACAGGATCTTTCCTCCTTTTCTACTGATCTGGATAAGGACGAGATCCGAAAAGCTGTCTCAAAGATCATCAGCGCGATCGGGGAGGACCCGATGCGCGAAGGGCTGGTCAACACGCCCGGCCGGGTGGCGCGGAGCTATGAGGAACTGCTCTCGGGCTACAGGGTGGACCCGCAAAAGCTGATAAATGGAGCGCTTTTTGAAGTCGATTATGACGAAATGATCGTTGTGCGGGACATCGAGTTTGTATCGCTGTGTGAGCATCACATGCTGCCCTTCATCGGACGGGCGCATGTGGCTTACATCCCCAAAAAGAAGATCATCGGGCTTTCGAAGATCCCGCGCATCGTGGATATGTTCGCCCACCGCCTGCAGGTGCAGGAGAGGTTGACCCGCCAGGTAGCAGATTTCATCAACACGACGCTCAATCCGCTGGGAGTCGGGGTGGTCATTGAAGCGATGCACCTGTGTTCGATGATCCGGGGGGTGAAGAAACAGAATGCCAGCATGGTGACCTCCTGCATGCTGGGCGGATTCAGGTCTCGCGTTTCGACGCGGATGGAATTCCTGGATAATATTTCGCGCGGGGCTGAAAAACTGAAGTTCTAGAGCACGTTATTTGCCCCTGAAACGGAGTATCTCGACTCCAACACTGCGGGCAGAAGTGACCACGTTCGGCTTTTCGACGCGCACTTTGATGAACTGGATGGGATGGTTGCTTAATAACTGGCTGGCGATATTTTCGGCAAGGGCTTCGACGGTGTAGAAGTTCGAAGCTGCCACGATGGCTTTGGTTTCTTTGGCGACGGTTGAATAGTTGACCGTGTCAGCGATGTCGTCACTTTTACCAGCCTGGCGGGTATCCAAATAGAGGGTCAGGTTGATGATGATGGCCTGGGGATGATCCCTTTCGGGGGAGTTCACGCCGATCTGGCCGCTGGTCATGAGGTCGGTGATAAAGATCTTGTCCATTTATTACTCCGGAGATTACAAATACTCACCACCATCCAGGTTGACGACCTGGCCGGTCATGAAATCCTGTTTTAAGAGGTGAACGACGGCGCTGGCGACGGATTCGACGCTGCCGCTGTGTTTCAATGGAATGCGATCCTGGATGAGCTGCCCGAGGTCCATCTCTTCACGCCCGGCAAGCGGCAGGATCATGCCGGGGGCGACGGCGTTGACGGTGATATGAGGTGCGAGCTCGACGGCGAGCATTCTGGTCATCTCATTGAGGGCGGATTTGGTGAGACGGTAGGCAAAGTGGTCATTTTTGGCGCGGGCGACCCTGGCATCGGATATATTGACGATCCTGCCGGTGGTATTTTGGGGTAACTGGCGGGCAAAAGCCCGGGAGAGGAGGAATGGGGCGCGGAGATTGACCATGAACTGCTCATCCCAGCTTTTGGGGGTGGTTTTTAAGCCGGTGCCGCTGTGGAAAAGGCCGGCATTGTTGACGAGGATGTCGATGTGGGTAGTCATCCCGAGGATGGTGGGGAAGATCATCTGGATCTGGGATTCGTCGCGCAGGTCGGCGCGGATGGGATGGGCGGGTATTTTTTGGGAGTTCAATAGGGTTACGAGTTCTTCTACCTGGCTTTGGGAGGCGTAGTAATGGAGGAACAGTTCACAGCCTTCGTCGGCCAGGGCGAGGGCGATGGCACGGCCGATGCGGATCGCGCTGCCCGTGATCAATGCTTTTTTGCCTTGAAGATCCATGTTTTACCTCTGTTGTGGATTATAGCATTATTGTCATTGGGATCGTTTGTCTTTACGTGGACAGGGTAAACGTGAGAAGGCGTGTTGGTAAGGGCGGATTGTTAGACGCGAACGAGGATGTGGGGGATGATTGAGAGGGCGACTCAAGAGTCGCCCCTATGGAGGAAGGGCGGGATAGGTAGACGTGAGCGGGCGCGGGGGGAATAATGGAAAGGGCGAAGCAACCCTTTAAAATTTCGTGGCAATATAAAACCGCTTGACAGATTCCCCTTGTGGGGGACTTTGCTTCGCCCATACGACAGAATGGGGACCAGGTTATTGGCAAACGAGTAGATGGGAAAAGGGAATTGGGTTCAACCTGCTGAACCCATACGAAGGAAAGGCGGGGATTGTAGATGCGGGCAAGGCTGCGGGAAATGATGAGATGGGCGAAGCAACCCCAAAAGTGCCATGGCAATATAAAGCCTCTTGACAGGTTGCTTCGCCCCTACGGTGGAATGGGGACCAGGTTATTGGTAAACGAGCAGATGGGGAAAAATGAATTGGGTTCAGCGCGTTGAACCCCTACGGCTGAATGGCCTACAAGAAATTTCAATTATGAAGCATAAATTGGTATAAATTATTGGTTTTAAAGCAAGTGGATTGATGCGGCGGAAAGGTGGGCATGGTAGAATCGTAGGTAAAACAGACAGCAGGAGTACTTGATGACCCAAAAAACTCTTATTGAAAGATCGATCAACACCATTCGCTTCCTTTCCGTTGACGGCGTACAGACCGCCAATTCGGGGCACCCCGGACTGCCGATGGGGGCGGCTGCCATGGCTTATACCATCTGGATGCGCCACCTCAAGCATGACCCTTCTGACCCCAAATGGCCAGATCGGGATCGCTTTATCCTATCCGGGGGGCATGGTTCGATGCTGCTTTACACGCTGCTCCATCTCACCGGCTACGACGTTTCCCTTGAAGACCTTCGGCAGTTCCGCCAATGGGGCAGCAAAACGCCAGGGCACCCCGAACTGGGGGTGACGCCTGGGGTTGAAACGACCACCGGACCATTGGGACAGGGCTTTGCCAACGGCGTGGGTATGGCAATCGCGGAAGCGCACCTGGCGGCGGAGTTCAACCAGGCGGATCTTAAAGTTGTCGATCACTATACTTATGCGATTGTGACCGATGGGGACCTGATGGAAGGGGTCGCCTCCGAAGCAGCTTCACTGGCCGGGCATCTACGACTTGGCAAAATGATCTACCTGTATGACGATAACCGGATCAGCATTGAGGGTTCCACGGAAGTGGCCTTCACTGAAGAGCGAGGCAAGCGATTTGAGGCGTATGGCTGGCAGGTGCTGTATGTGGCGGATGGGAACGACGTGGAGCAGATCGACCAGGCGATCATCCAGGCGAAGGCGGATGCGCGCCCATCGCTGATCATCTGCCGGACGATGATCGGGTACGGGCTGCCGACCTTTGCTGGCACGGAAAGCGCGCACGGTACGCCACCCGGCTGGCCTGAGATCGAACAAGCCAAACGCAACGCCAACTGGCCGGTTGCGCCAACATTTTATGTCGACCCCGAGGTGCTGGCTCATTTCCGCAGCTGCCTGGAAATAGGCAAGGCGGCGCACGATGACTGGCGCGGCCTAATAGAGAAATACCAAAAAGCAGAACCTGGGCGGGCAGCAGAATTTGTGCGTCGCGCAGATGGTCAATTACCCGATAACTGGCAGGAAAAACTGGTTGAGTTTGCGGCAGATGAGAAGGGGATGGCGACGCGGGTCTCTTCCGGGAAAGTGATCAACATGCTGGCCGGCGCACTGCCCGAACTGATCGGTGGGTCGGCGGACCTAGCGCCCTCCAACATGACCTGGATCAAGGATGCGGTGGCATTTGACTGCAGCCATCCTGAGGGACGCAACTTGCATTTCGGGGTTCGCGAGCACGGGATGGCAGCCATCGCCAATGGCATCGCCGTACACGGCGGGCTGCTGCCCTTTGCCGCCACCTTCCTCGTCTTCTCAGACTATTGCAGGGGGGCGATGCGAGTAGCCGCGCTTTCCGAGATGGGCACCATCTGGGTGCTAACGCATGATTCCATCGGTGTGGGCGAAGATGGACCCACGCACCAGCCAATCGAACATGTTGCCAGTTTACGGCTGATCCCCAACCTGGTGGTGTTCAGGCCGGCGGATGCCAACGAGGTATTGGAAGCGTGGAAATATGCGATCAGCAACCGGCACGGCTCGACCGCGCTGGTGCTCTCGCGGCAGAACCTGCCCACGTTCGATCGAATAGTGGTAAAACCAGCCAGTGGGACCCAAAAAGGAGCTTACGTCATGGCAGACCTGGGGAGTGGGCCAACGGACATCATCCTGATGGCTTCCGGATCGGAAGTGACGCTGGCTTACAAGGCAGCGCAAGCCCTGGCGGCTGAGGGACACGCACCGCGGGTCGTTTCAATCCCCTCGTGGGAGCTTTTCGAAGCGCAGGATCAAGAATACAAGGATGCAGTGCTGGTGCCGGGCGTTAAGCGGCGCATTTCAGTCGAAGCCGGCGTGACGACAGGCTGGCAGAAGTGGGTGGGCGACAACGGCGCGACAATCGGCATCGATCACTACGGCGCTTCGGCGCCGATCGGCAGGCTGATGCAGGAATTTGGCTTTATGGTGGAGCACATCCTGGCCAAAGCGCATGCAATGTTTGACTAAAGCGATTCGGTCTCTCAGAAGAAATAGAGCGATTGCGCATAGTAAATAAAGTGTAATTAATCGGGAAGGATATTTTTGTCTCGCGGCCAAGAAGACGGCACAAGATAAGGAGTTGAAATGGAATTTCGGCAGGATGAAGTGACATATTATTTGCCCGATGGGCTGCCTTTCACGATGGAGGATGTAATCAGATGGGCGCATAAGGAAAACCCGATCGAGCGAATGTTCGCCGGCGACCCGACCTTGTGGACAGATGAACCAGAGGGGCAGGAAGAGATCCGCAAGCGGCTGGGATGGCTGCAGCTGCCGGTTGAAATGGGGGCACAATTCGCAGCATTTGAAGCCTTCCGCGACCAGGCGCTGACTGACGGATTTACACATGTCTTTGTGCTGGGGATGGGCGGCTCCTCGCTGGCACCGGAAGTTCTGAGCCTGGTGCTGAGCGACAGCGTGTTACCCGGCAAAGGACTGAAGCTCAAGATCATCGACACCACCAACCCAGACGAGATCCTGGCGTCTTACAGGGGGATCGACCTGGCAAAGGTGCTGTTCATTGTCTCCAGCAAATCGGGGACGACCAGCGAGACCACGTCTGCGCTGAATTACTTCCGACAGGAGGTCGAAAGGCTGGTCGGAACTGCCACAGCGAGCCACTTTGCGGTGATCACCGATCCTGGAACTGTCCTGGAAACTTACGCGCGTCAGAATGCACTGCGGGCTGTTTTTCACGGCGAGGAAACGGTTGGGGGGCGCTTCTCCGTATT
This sequence comes from uncultured Anaerolineaceae bacterium, assembly GCA_964435475.1. GTDB lineage: Bacteria > Chloroflexota > Anaerolineae > Anaerolineales > Anaerolineaceae > CAYSZB01. Next base: position 12,947 of record CAYSZB010000014.1, read on the forward strand.
CTCCAACTTTGGCATGGTGCCGGCGGCACTTTTGGGGCTGGAGCTAAGCAAATTAGAGCAACATGCCAAGTCGATGTATGAGCGATGCCTTCCAATAGTTGAGACCGGCTTGAACCCGGGGGAGATCCTGGGCGGGGTTCTCGGCATGGCAGCCAGACACGGCAGAAACAAACTGTGCATCATGGCTGATCCGAAAATCCGCCCGCTGGGTGCGTGGCTGGAGCAACTGATCGCTGAAAGCAGCGGGAAAGATGGCAATGGAATCCTGCCGGTGGTGGATGAGCCCCAGGTGTCATCCGCGTTCATTGGAAATGACCGGATATTTGTTTACCTGCGAATGACAGGTGCGCTTGACCCGCTGGTCCAAGAATATCATTACAGTAACCCGGTCGTGGTGATCAACCTGGCGGAAAATTATGACCTGTTTGGTGAATTCTACCGCTGGGAGATCGCCACATCCGTGGCATGTGCCGTGATGGGGGTCAATGCGTTCGACCAGCCGGATGTGCAAGCCAACAAGACACGGACCAAGGAGATCATCAAAGAATTTCAGCAATCCGGGAAGCTGAAAGAAGGAGAACCGGTCTTCTCAACAGACCAATGGGCGATCTATGGAGAACCGGATCGCAGATACAAGAAAGTAAAAACGATCGCGGATGTGCTCAACCTTTACCTGGACGGCGTCAAAGCGCCTAAGTTCCTGGCGATCAATGCATTCATCAACAGGTCGGAAGAGAATGAGGCTGATTTGACCTTTTTGCGAGAGTGTTTCAATACCAACGGATTTGCCACAACGTTGGGATTTGGGCCACGTTTCCTGCACTCCACCGGGCAATATCATAAAGGGGGCAGCAACCAGGGCTTTTTCCTGCAGATCACGGCTGAAGTGGAAAATGACATGCTGATACCCGGGGAAAATATGCATTTTGGCACCCTACAACGGGCGCAGGCGTTGGGTGACTTTGAGGTGTTAAGAGAACGCGGCAGGAAGATCTTAAGAATTCACTTCAAATCGAGCAAGCTCGAGAAATTATTTGAGTAAAAAAAGTGGAGTGGCGAAGGCCACTCCACTTTTATAAATGTTATCCCGTGATCTACAAACCTGAAACCTGGATATCGACAGGGGATTCAACGGTAAAGGTGTAGCGCAGCACTTCTGACTTTTGAGGCCCAAGCACGATCTTCCAGGAAAGGCGGTTAAGCTCGTCCACAGTGACATTGGAAGGATAAGTTTCTTCCAGTTTCACCTTGATCTGTTCGTGTTTTGATACCGGGACCTGGTCCATGACCTCAATGGATCTCTGGTCCAGTGAATTGTTGGTGAGCCTGACCTGGTAGCTATAGGTGCTCTTCTTTTTGTCCTGGAGTGTTTTCTTGTTGATCTCACTCCTGAGGAGTTCGAACTCGACCTGGACATGGTCATCAAAACCCAAAGATGCGAGGATCTCTCCGCCCTTGGGGATCAGCTTGATCTCTGTTTTGCCTGAATATTCGCCATTATCGTACAACTGGACATTTCCCGGCAAGAGGGTAAATGGCGTGCTATTTTTCGTCTTGATCCTGGTCAAAGCCCTTGTTTCCTTGCGGGGGGCAACAACCAGGTCAATCTCAGGTTTCAGTTCACAAGCCGCAATCTTGACGACCAGCGTCTCGTGGATGCTATTAATGCTGACCTTGTAAGGTATTTTGTACTTAAGATTGACACCCTGCTCGATGACCTCTGCTTCAGGGATCATCGCTTCGGTATAGGCATCCCTGGCAAATTGATCCATGCTGAGCGGCATGGCCATATCGCCCTTTTTCATGGCAACGGCATTCAGAGCGCTTTGCATCATGCGGACGGGCGGTCGATAAGCATCCACATACCAGGGTTCAAGTTTTGGTATCCTGGAGTGGGTGCCCGGCTCAGCTGTTGATAAATTCAGTTCGATTTCGTCCCAATTCTCCCCGGTAGTCTGGCTGACATCGGCCAGGTAGTCGAGGGTGACCGTGTTGCCGACCAATTGCAGGTCATAGTGGGGCGTCCAGTGTGCATTGTGGGTGAGGTACACCAATTCGATGAAAATGGACCCTGCAGCCTGTAACTCAAGACGGGTAGTCACTGTGTAGGTGGTTTTTTGTTCACCGCTGCGGATCTGGTCCTGTTCGGCCAGGTTTTTGGCGAGCAGGTCATTCAGATCTGCGATCTTTGTGGAAATGGCCTGCTTCTTTTCAAAAGTCCTTTTTCGTTCTTCTGAAACAGATGTATAGATCTTTTGATGCTCTGCCAGTGAAAGTTTGCCGGAGGAGATGGAAAAAGCAAATACCCGAGATTCACCGAGGAGTGATTCGAGGTGTTTGATGGTGCCATCGAGGGCGGTGATCTCATCCTCAAGATTCTCGATCTTTTCCTTTAGCTGCCGGCTTTCCTTTTCCAAAGCATTCAACTTTTGATCGTAGGTTGCGGTGTGGTAAACCTCCTCTATGCTTGTGTCACGCAGAAAGGATGGCTGGTCGGCAGATGCTTTTACCCTGATCGAGGCAGGGATTAAACTGGCAGGCAGATCACAAAAGGAAAGGAATGAGAGACCTGCAGGTAAATCAATTTTTGCGTTTCGTTCGACCCTGGCCTGGCCGCGGAATATGGTCACCCTGGTGATGGTTGTTTTGATTTCAGTCATAAAATCCTCCACTGTTGGTTATTGCTGGCATTTAGTAATGTATAATTTTGATGCAAACAGTTCATAAGGCACATATAATCGATTTTACCATGCGTGTATTAGCAGTTGACCCGGGCGAAAAGAATATCGGCATTGCCATCAGCGATGCGCAAGGGGTTTTAGCGCGCCCGCTGAAGATCATAAAGCATGTATCGCGGGAAAAGGATGCTGAGCAGATCGTCAGACTGGCTGTAGAGCAGCAGTGTGAGTTGATCGTGGTCGGTCAAGCGCTGGACGGGGATGGGCAGGTTGGCAGCAAAGCAAGGTCCGCACAAAAGCTTTCCGGGGTGCTCCGGCAAATGATGGAACTACCCATTCAACTGTGGGATGAGAGCAATAGTTCCAGCAGAATTCATGAGATCGACCTGCAGGTGGGACGATCGCGAAAGAAGCGCAAAGCATTAATCGATGACCGGGCAGCAGCGCTTCTGTTGGACGATTTTTTGAGTTCAGCGGAATTTTCGATGATAAAGGAAGGCGACAATGACAAGAAGACAGAAGCAGAATAAAAGCTGCTTCCTGCTGCTGTTTGTGGCGATCATCATCCTGATCATTGCTGTGGGAGCGATGGCTGTTATATACCTCCCTTCGCTTGTTGAAAAGAAGATCGGCCACCAGGCAACAGATCTCCCCCTGCGCACAAAGTTCAGCGTCGCAATTCAGTTGTTCAAAGACGCGGAAGAACTCAAGAAACCATACTTAAGCGGGCAAAATGACGTCATTTTTCCAATTCAAAGTGGTGAATCGGTGGAGATGATCTGCTTGAGACTTGAAGACATGGGGCTGATCGGTGACGCAGCGCTGGTCAGGTCATACCTGATATTCACCGGGCTGGACCGTCAGCTGCAATCGGGGACTTTCATGCTAAATCCAGGCATGACACCCATTGAGATCAGTGATGTCATCACCAATTTCAATACATCGGTGCTGCAATTTGTGATCCTGCCTGGATGGAGAATTGAGGAAATTGCCGCGTCACTGCCGACATCCGGCCTGGACATTCCGCCGGAACAATTCCTGGAATTTGCCTATAACCCGCCTGTGATTTACCTGGAAATGTTATCCCTGCCGGGGAATTCTTCGCTGGAAGGCTACCTGTTCCCGGGCAGTTACCAATTATCAAGGGATACCGGGTTGGAAGCGCTGGTAAGCCAGTTAATTGAGCGATTCACTTCAAATATCAGCGGGGAAATGGAGCAGGCATTTACCTCCGTTGGCCTGACACGACACCAGGCGATCATCCTGGCATCGATCATCCAAAGAGAAGGCGTGATCCCTGAGGAGCGGAGTCTGATCGCTTCGGTCTTTTTGAACCGCCTGGCAGCTGGAATGCGGTTGGAGACTGACCCGACCATCCAGTATGCGTTGGGATATCAAAATGCGAACGCTTCGTGGTGGAAATCGCCACTGTTCTACGAAGACCTGCTGGTGGATTCACCGTACAATACGTATGCAATTATTGGTTTGCCACCAGGCCCGATCTCAAACCCGGACCTGGATTCGATCATGGCGGTGGCATACCCCGAGCAGACACCATTCTATTATTTCAGGGCAAGATGTGATGGCTCACAAAGGCACAACTTCTCAGAAACATACGAAGAGCATTTAAATAACGCCTGTGAATGAACTATAAGGAGGTACGATGGCAATTTTAGGTATTGATATTGGAGGATCCGGGATAAAAGGTGCGCTGGTCGACACTTCCTCGGGAAAACTGGTTTCAGACCGGGTGCGGATCCCCACGCCTGAGACACCCAAACCCAAGGCAGTAGCGGGCGTCATCTTGAAAATTGTTGAAAAACTGCACTATGCGGGACCGATCGGTTGTGGCTTCCCTGGTGTGGTCAAGCATGGGAAGACCTATTCTGCCGCCAATATCCACAAAGATTGGATCGGGTATGATGCGGAAGCCTTGATCAGGAAAACAACGGGGTGCGATACTTTCTTTCTGAACGATGCAGATGCGGCCGGGATCGCAGAAATGCAATTCGGTATCGGCAAGAAAAACAGCAAAGGTGCGGTCCTTTTCCTTACGGTGGGAACCGGCATTGGTTCGGCATTTTTCTATGATGGAATTCTGATCCCCAATTTTGAACTGGGACACCTTGATGTGAAAGGCAAAGAAGCGGAACACCGTGCTTCGGACGCTGCAAGACAGGATCACAAACTATCCTGGAAAGAATGGGGAAAACAGTTTTCGCTGGTTTTGAGAACCTACGATAAATTATTCAGCCCGGACCTGTTCATCCTGGGGGGAGGGGTCAGCTCGAGGTATGAAAAATTTAAGGAATATATTAATTGTGATGTCAAGGTAGTCCCGGCAGAGCTGGAAAACCTTGCCGGGATCGTTGGTGCTGCCATGGCAGCTGAGGCACACTTCAAGAAGAGCTAAACCTTATCCCAGCGCCTCATAACCCGGGCCAAAATCAAAGAAATCCTTGTTTGCCTGGATATCCGGGGTGAGATCGATGATCTCACCTTTTATCAAGGTCCTGGTGTGGTCGAGGGTTACCAGGTTGCCTTCATAATCAAAACCAGAGAAAGGCTCAGGGAATAAGGGGTCTGCTGCTTTGCCATTGAGGACCTCACCACCTTTGGCCTGCCAATTGGACGGTACATCGGAAAGAGAAAATATGGCGCCCACAGGGCAAACCGGGATGCAGGCACCACAATCAATGCAGGTTACCGGGTCAATAATAAATATTGGCCACTCATCCTGGGGTTGACCTGGAACGATACACTCGACAGGGCAGGCAGCGATGCAGCCACCATCGCGAAGGCAAAGGCTGGTAATTACATGGGTCATTATTTCTCCGTTACAATTTTATGTGAGTATGATATCATTTTTCCTGGCATTTAAAGGCGAAAATAATTGATAGAGCAAACTGAAAAACAATGGCACAAATACCTGGCGTTAGGTTTTGGGATCATCTGCATCTCGACAGCCTCCATCCTGATCCGCTTTGCCCAGGATGAAGTAGCCAGCATCGTCATTTCGGCATATCGCCTGACCCTGGCAACGCTGATCATCGGGGTCATTGCGATCTTTAAGAAAGAAAGCATCAGACCAATCTTTGAAAAAAGAAATGCCTGGCTGATCCTGCTGAGCGGCACCTTCCTGGCTGTGCACTTCATCAGCTGGATAAAATCGCTTGAGATGACCTCGGTTGCCAGCTCGGTGGTCCTTGTAACAACCACACCACTGTGGGTTGCGCTGCTTTCGCCTTTGATCCTCAAAGAAAAGATCACCAGGAATATCCTGGTCGGACTACTGATTGCGTTTTTTGGTTTGATCTGCGTGTCATTAAGTGAGCGTTGTGGATTTACGGATGGAAGACTTGCCTGCCAGAGCGGGTCACAGCAGATCACCCTGGATGTCTTCCGGGGGAATTCGCTGGCTTTATTGGGTGCTTTAATGGCGGCTGGATATATGATCATTGGCCGCATCATGCGCAAGCGAGTTTCAGCGCTGCAGTATACGTTTGGGGTGTATGGTGTGGCGGCGATCGTAGTTGACCTGATCGCCATTTTTTCAGAAGCTGAACTGGTCGGTTTTTCGATCAGATCATATGCCTGGCTGGTTGCCCTGGCGATCATCCCCCAACTCTTCGGCCACTCGATATTCAACTGGGCACTAAAATACCTGCAAGCCAGTGTCGTGTCGATTGCCATATTGGGAGAGCCCATCGGGACGATCATCCTGGCCTTGATCTTTTTAAAAGAAGCACCGACCATCATCGAACTGGTCGGCGCATGCCTAATTTTGGCCGGGATCCTGCTGGCGAGTATAACCAGAGTGCCTGTTAATGAGGTTTGACCTCAGCTTCCTGTGCCTTTAATTCGATCAATCTTAATTTTTGTTTCTCGGTTTCCGGCAGCCTGCCGTAGAGATAATTTAACTCATACAGCCTGTGTTTGAGAAAATCAGAGAGAGCGCCGGGTGCCATGCGCCAGGCCCAGTTTCCGCTGGCAGCCCCGGGCATGTTCATGCGGGCTTGCGTTCCCAGGCTCAGCAGATCCTGCATTGGGGCAAGGACATGTAAAGCAACCGACTGCCATATGGAGCGCATCATGGACCAGGAGATGTCATCACCTGAGACCGAGAGGTAGCGCCGGCAAAAATCTTTTTCCTTTTCAGTTGCTTTGTCATACCAACCCCTGCTGGTGTCGTTATCATGGGTGCCGGTATAGGCGTAACAATTTTGCGGAAAGTTGTGGGGGAGGAAGGCGTCATCGGGGTCGGATGCGTAGGCAAATTGTAAGATCTTCATCCCCGGCAGATTGAACATATCCCTCAGCCTGACCACACCTTCGGTGATAAGACCCAGGTCTTCAGCAATAATGGGCAGGTCTCCCAGGCTGTGCTTCAATTCAAGGAACAGGTCTTCCTGTGGACCTTTGACCCATCTGCCAATTTCGGCTGTCGGGTTGCCATAAGGGATCTCCCAATATGCCTCAAATCCACGGAAATGGTCAAGTCGCACGATGTCGACCAGGTTCAGCACCGCTTTTACGCGCTTTATCCACCATTGGTAGCCGCTGTTCTTGTGTGAAGACCACTTGTAAAGTGGATTCCCCCATAATTGACCGGTTACCGAGAAGTAGTCCGGGGGAACGCCGGCAACAACAGAGGGTATTCCCTTTTTATCGAGGTAGAAGAGGTCGGGATGTGACCAGGCGTCTGCGCTATCGTAGGCAATAAAAATGGGGATATCGCCGATTATTTTAATCCCGGCATCATTCGCATAGGACCTGACATTTTTCCACTGGCGGAAGAAAAGGAATTGGCGATATTTTTGTTCATTGATCCTGGCGGCATGATCTTCTTTAAATTTACCGATCGCAACAGGGTCTCTTCTGCGCAATTCCGCTGACCAGTGTTCCCAGGAGGCATTGTTCTGATCAGATTTGATGGCCATGAAAAGTGCGTAGTCATCCAGCCAATCCTTGTTTTCCTCTACGAATTCAGAAAATTCATTAAGAAGGGTCTTGTTCTTTTTCCTGGTGAACCTTTTGTAGGAGCGTTCCAGCAGCTTGATCTTCCATTCAATGACGGGTCCGAAATCGACATTGTCATCCGGAAAGGTGGGTCGGTCGACCAGGTCATTCCGCTGCAGCAAGCCTTCATCAAAAAGGAGGGTCGGACTGACCAGGTACGGGTTGCCGGCGAAAGCTGAAAAGCACTGGTACGGGGAATCGCCATAACCAGTCGGACCCAAAGGCAACACCTGCCACAATTGACAGCCTGATTCGGCCAGGAAATCGATCCATTGAAAAATCTCGGGTCCCAGGTCACCGATGCCATCCGGACCTGGAAGGCTGGATGGGTGAAGCAATACACCAGAACAACGATCAGTAGACATACGACTCCTTCAAGTCTTGAACATCATTTTTGCAGAAAATTGTAAAGTTCACCATAGGCATTTGCTGATTTCTGCCATGAAAAGTCCTGGCGCATGCCATTTTTCAGCATGGAAAGCCATTTGGGTTTATCCTGGAACATTTTCAAGGCAGACAAAAGGGCTGCAGTAAAGGAAGAGAGACTTGCTTCGGCAAAGAGGAAGCCGGTGGCAGTGTCTTTTCCTTCTTTTACGTCAATAATCGTGTCTGCCAAACCGCCAGTCTTCGTGGCAACGGGAAGCGTGCCATAACGCATGGCGATCATCTGGGACAGCCCGCAGGGTTCATACCTGGAGGGCATCAGAAACATATCCGCCCCTGCGTATAGGCTATGGGCCAGGCCGGCATCAAATTTGTTGATCACCCTGACATTATGCGGATATTGCGCGGCCAATTCCAGGGCCATTTTTTCAATGGAGGGATTGCCGGTTCCAAGAATGATGGCCTGCCAATCCTTGTTGACCAGCTTTTTCAAACCCTGCAAGGCGAGATCAATGCCTTTCTGCTCATCCATGCGGCTGACCAGTGTGATGAGCGGAATAGAGGGATCGGGGTTCAAATTCATCTTCTTCAACAGGCTTAACTTGTTCTCCTGCTTTCCCTCCAGGTGATCCGCATCAAATGAATATTCGATCAAACGGTCATTTGAAGGATCCCAGGTGTCGGTATCAATGCCATTGACGATGCCAGTTATCTTTGCCTTGAAATGATCCAGGAATGGGACCAGGTCAAAGCCGAAGTCAGGCGTCATGATCTCTTTGGCGTAATTGGGCGAAACAGCCACCACCTTGTCTGCTTTTAGAATTCCCAGGGGTAAAGGCGTGTGGCGTGCCCAGGCAGGCAGCCATTTGGATCTGCTGGGCGGCAAGCCGAATTCTCTTAAGGCTTTTTGTGCGCCCCAACCCATGTAAGGCAGGTTATGCAATGTGATGAGGGATTTGGTGGCAGAAAAGAACGGGTCAGCCTTATAGCGGGTTTTCAAAGCATAAATCGCTGCTGCTGTGTGCCAGTCGTTGGCGTGTAGAATATTGACCGGCCAATCCAGGAAGCGGCTCAATTCAAGGCAGGCGATCGAAAACGAGACGAATTTAAAGCCATCCAGAACCGGGTCGGCGTGATACACCGATCCATCGCCATCGATTACGTCACTGCTCAACAGGTAGGTTGGAGCTTCAAATTCGTCTGTGAAGAACACCGAATAGACGTGTTGCAGGCTTTCAGAAGCAAAAGAAAAAGAACCAATTTGTGTAAGACGGAACCCTTTTTCCCTGATCACAGAGTGAAACGGGATGACCACGCGCAGATCCAGTTTATTGTAATTTGGATCCGTCTTCTGAAGCTTCAGCAGTGCTTTTGGTAAGCTTCCTGCCACATCTCCCAAACCACCAATTTTAATGAATGGCTCTGCTTCAGCACATATGAACAGGACATTAAGTGGATCGTCATTAATCATGTAAGAATTCTTCTTTACCGCTATTTATCTTCGACCATGGTGATGTAATCTTTTGTCACAGCGTCTGAGGCTGAGGCACCCAGGTAGCTGATCAACTCAGAAATGAGTTTAGATTTCAGTTCTGCATCCTGCCTGCTCCAGGTGCGGCTCTTTACCTCCAGGAAATGACCCATGGCCGGTTTGATGATCGTGTCCACATTGACATAAAAATCAAAGCCCCGGTAGTTGATCAGGTAGCGTTTGCGGGTCTTTTCAATTTCAACCTCTTTTGAAGGTTGGAAGTATTCACGGTAGAAACGCAGGCTGTGGCTGGCAGGCGCAAAATAGCGACTGCGTGAAAGCATGACCTCTTCGGGAACAGTTTCTTCCAATGAGTGACCGATGAGGGTTAACCTTGACCTGACATTGGTGATTTCTCCAGACTTGCCCAAAAATTCATCCTCGCGGTAGCGCAAGCGACCTTGTTCAGGGTCGGTGAAGGAGAAGTAGGTATCATATTCATGGTAATGTCTTGTGCGAACGATCTTGATCTCATTCCCGGATAAGGACTGGATCACTTTGGCGGGGTTGGCAATGCGCACCTTGGCCTGGATCTCAAAAGATTCTTCCTCCATTGCCCCGCCAATGGCGATCAGCTTGGAAAGGACCGATTCTTCGCGATCGGTTAAGAAGCGATCGATCTTTTTGGCCACGGCATTGCCTTCCTGGATCAGTTCCGCTTCATTCAAGGTTGTCAAAACCTTGTCCAGCATCAGCCATTTCCCGTTGACCATGACATGTGAAATGTCAGTTGATTTGCTGGCATAAACAATTTGCGCATAGATGGCATTGGGATCGCGGCGGAAATGGGGGGAATTATGTACAGGGGAGATATCCATCAAGATGAGGTCGGCTTTCTTACCTTTCTCCAGTGAACCTGTCAGGTCTGCAATATGCAGCGCTTTGGCACCGATGCAGGTCGCCATGGCGAGGGCTTGACGGGCTGGCAAGGCAGTGGGGTCGCCGCTGATGTTCTTAGCCATAAATGATGCCAGGCGCATTTCCTCGATCATGTCGAGGTCATTGTTCGAGGCAGTGCCATCGGTACCAAGCGCAACATGGGCATTCAATTCCAGCATCCTGGTGACCGGTGCAAAACCGGATGCCAGCTTCATGTTCGATGAGGGGTTGTGGGCAATGCCGGCATTTGCCCGCTGCAGCTGCCTGATCTCACCCTCGTCAATATGCACACAGTGGGCAGCAATCAATTTGGTATCCAGGATGCCGTGCTTTTTAACATAGGGAACAACCGGCATACCCTGTTGGGCACGCAGATTTTCGACTTCGTGGGCTGTCTCTGAAATGTGGATCTGTAAAGGCACATCAAATTCGATCGCCAATTGGCTGCATGAATTCAGGATCTCTTCGGTGCAGGTGTAAACCGCATGTGGGGCTACCGTCGGGATGATCAGTGGGTCGCCTTTCCATTTCTTGATGAAGTCGCGGGCACGTTGCAACGAATCCTCATAGGATTGTGCGTCGGGGGATGAAAATTTCATCACCGACTGTCCGCACAAGGCTCGCATGCCTGCTTCCCTGGTTGCTTCGGCAATGTCATCCTCAAAGTAATACATGTCAGCAAAACAGGTAACGCCGCTGCGGATCATTTCAGCACAGGCGATCTTTGTGCCCAGGCGTACAAATTCCGGCGAAACAAACTCCCTTTCAACAGGCATCATGTATCCCATTAACCAGACATCCAGCCGCAGGTCGTCTGCCAGACCGCGCAATAAGACCATCGGCACGTGGGTATGGGCATTGATCAAACCGGGTAAGATGACACGTCCCAGGCAATCCAATTTCTGATCAGCTTGAAATGAACCAAGAATTGATTCCTCATCACCAACCGCCAGGATAGAATCACCTTTAATGGCCAATGCGCCGGGATTGAAGACCCGGTAGTCTTGATCCATGGTCAGTACTGTGGCATTGAACAAAATCAGGTCAGCTTTTTTCATGTAGTCTCCTTTGTTGTGAGGTTATTAAACCTTGAGGATCGTTCGGCGAACAAAGTCCAGCCCGGAATTAACTGCAAATTGGGGAGCATCCCCTGGAGGGCCACCATATGAGCGGGATAATTCTCTAAATTGACCCAGGTGATAGAGAACGAGGTCTAGATCACGGCTTTCGCCACTGCGGGAAAGCCTGGCACCGAGGATCAGGTCAGCCTTGCCCTGATCCAGGTACTCGCGCATCAGTGTTTTTATTGATTCTATGGATAATTCCACGCCCAGGTTTTCTGATAAAAAATCTTCTCCCAATAAGGGCTTGACCTTGTTGATGATCTCGCCATCCAGCCCACTTTCAATAACTGCAAACCTCAGGTTGTTCTTTTTTATCAAGCGTGAAACGACTTGCTGGATTGTTTCTTCATCTTCGCCATAGATGTACTTGTCAAGCTTTTTATAAAGCTCATCCACCAGGGGGGCGATCATGCGATCGGCTTCTGAAATGGAGGAGGCTTTTGCTGTCACACGGACATCTGTTTGACCGGGATGGGCTAATAAACCAACTGTAGGGTTGGTATATTCCTCCATGTCGCCAATGATCTCATCTATGGCTGATTCTCCCATCGAGATGGTATGCAGAACTCTTGCCTTGATGATCGTGTCTTCAAGTTTGTACCTTTCCTTGAGGTAACGGATCACGAAATTGTTGATGAGGAATTCCATCTCGCGCGGTACACCGGGTAATGAAATGATGCATTTATTGCCCAATTCCATGATGAAGGCGGGTGCTGTGCCAACCTCGTTTTCGATCACAATGGCGCCGACCGGGACATAAGCCTGGCGTTTGTTATTTTCGGTCGGAATTCTTTTGTATCTCTTAAATCTTTCCAGGATCACTTCCCACAACTCAGGGCGGTATTCCAATTGAGCGCCTACGGCATCTGCGACCGCCTGGCGGGTCGGGTCATCAACTGTGGGTCCCAAACCACCGGTTGTGAGCACGATGTCTGAGCGCTGCAAGGCCTCAATAATCGTTGCACTGATGCGACTTGCATTGTCGCCGACCGTGGAAAGTCGATAAAGGTCAACCCCGTTGTCTCTCAGGACCCTGGCTATGAATTTGGAGTTTGTGTCCTGGATTTCCCCAAGGAGTAGTTCGGTGCCTATTGTGATGATCTCAGCAATTGCCATATAATTTCCTCTATAGATTTTTGTAATATGTAATTTTATCTCAAAACATTATTAAATATTAAGATGTGTAATAAATGCTTGACGGATACCTGATGTTGACTTAGGATATTGACCAGAGGAAGACATGACATACCAAAAAGAGGTTGGCCGGTGGGGCGAAGGCATAGCTTGCGATTATCTGATCGCTTGCGGATATGAGATCATTGAGCGTAATTTTCATACAAGGTACGGAGAAATTGACATCATTGGATCAAAGAATACCATATTACACTTCTTCGAAGTAAAAACCAGGACCAGTGATAAGTTTGGACTGCCTGAAGATTCGATCAGTGAGGCAAAGCAGGATCACTTGTTAAATGCCGCCCTGCTTTACCTTGAACAGAATCCCCAATTTGAAATATGGCAATTTGACCTGATCACGGTTGAAGGTAAATTCCGCTCACCCAGCCCGCTCATCACGCTCTTCGATAACGCCATTGTGGAATGACCATGCCGAAAAAAAACACCCTTGTCATCATTGTTGGTCCGACCGCTGTGGGCAAGACCGAGTTTTCGATAGCTGTCGCCAAAGCTATAAATGGCGAAATAATTTCCGCTGACTCACAGCAGTTTTACAGGAAATTGAACATTGGGACTGCTAAGCCGGATGCGCAGGAAATGGATGGCATACCTCATCACCTGGTCAGTGTTACTGACTTAAGAAACCCGTGGAGCATTGCGGTATTTAAGAGCGCCGTTTATCGTCTGGTAGACGAGATATGCTCAAGGCAGAAGGTGCCGATCATGGTTGGAGGAACCGGGCAGTATGTCAGGGGTATCATCGAAAACTGGACCATCCCTGAAATCAGCAAAGACGAACAATTTCGCAAGGCAATTGAGAAATGGGGGGATGAGATTGGCGCACAGGAATTACATGCCCGGCTCGCCATCGTGGATCCGCATGCAGCCAGGATGATAGACCATCGCAACATGCGCAGGACGATCCGCGCCTTGGAGGTTACTTTAAGGACCGGAATTCCATTTTCCGCTCAGCGCAACAAAGGCGTGGCGCCTTTTGACACGATCATGGTAGGAATTATCCGCCCAAGGGAGGAGCTGTACAAACGGGTCGACCTGAGGATTGAAAAAATGATCGCCAATGGCTTTATCGGGGAAGTGGAGAGTTTATTGGCAGCAGGTCTTGAGCCGGAATTACTGCGTGCCAACCCGCTGGGATACACTGAAATGGTTGACTACATAAAGGGAAATTGTTCACTTGAAGATGCCATTACTGCGATCAAAAAGCGGACAAGAATTTTAGTCAGAAGACAGGCAAACTGGTTCAAGCCTGATGATGAGCGGATTAGATGGTTTTCGGTCAACGAAAATACGGAGCGGGATTTGATCGATTACATCCAGCTCAAGATGAAATAAAAAAGCTCTGCAAAAAAATGATTTGCAGAGCTTGTCTTTGTCTACCTGCTGAACACAGGCGTGCCGTTGGTTTTTTCAACCGGAGGGGGAAAGATAGCCTCAAATTCAGCTTTGCTGAGGGTTTCTTTTTCTAGTAATTTTTCTGATACAGCGATCAAGCCGTCCTTGTACTGGGTCAATATGGCTTTTGCTTTGGCATAAGTTTCTTTGACAATGTTTTGCACTTCCTGGTCGATTTTTTGGGCAACGGATTCTGAGTAATCCCGCTGTTCTGAAATTTCCCTGCCGAGGAAGACCAGTTCTTCTTTTTGTCCATAAACCATCGGGCCAAGTTCATCGCTCATCCCCAGCCTGGTGACCATCTTGCGAGCCAGTTTGGTGACATTTTCGATGTCATTGGATGCGCCGGAGGTAATGTCATTGAACATCAACTCTTCTGCTGCCCGCCCACCGAGCAAGCCGATCATTTCTGCCACGATCTTGCGTTTTGAATCCAGGAACCTGTCTTCAGTAGGCAGTGCGATGGTGTAGCCCCCAGCCATACCCCGCGAGATGATCGAGATCTTCTGCACGGGATCTGCTTCCGGTAATGCTGTAATGACGATGGCATGGCCTGCTTCATGGTATGCAATGATGCGTTTTTCATCTGCGTTGATCAGGCGGCTTTTGCGTTCAGGTCCGGCGATTACTTTTTCAATGGCTTCTTCAAACTCAGCCTGCTCGATCACTTTCTTGTTGCGCCTGGCAGCTAAAATTGCAGCTTCATTGACAAGGTTTTCAATATCAGCACCAACAAACCCGGGTGTTGAGCGGGCAATTTCTCCGAGGTCAATTTGAGGAGAAATCGGTTTGCCCTTTACATGGACCTTCAGGATCTGTTCCCGCCCGATCATATCCGGCCGATCGAGCATCACACGACGGTCAAAGCGGCCCGGCCTTAATAACGCGGGGTCAAGAATATCCGGGCGATTGGTAGCCGCCATGATGATCACGTTGGTGTCTGTGTCAAAACCATCCATTTCCACCAGCAGCTGGTTGAGGGTCTGTTCGCGTTCATCGTGACTTCCACCCAGCCCAGCCCCCCGGTGGCGACCGACGGCATCAATTTCATCAACAAACACGATACATGGCGAGTGTTTTTTCGCTTGTTCGAAGAGATCGCGAACCCGGCTGGCACCGACACCCACGAACATTTCCACAAATTCACTGCCGGAGATGGAGAAGAAAGGCACGCCTGCTTCTCCTGAGACAGCTTTGGCCATCAATGTCTTGCCGGTACCTGGAGATCCAACCAGGAGGACGCCTTTGGGAATTCTTGCTCCCAGTGCAATGAATTTCTGCGGCTCCTTAAGAAACTCAACAACCTCTCGCAATTCTTCCTTGGATTCATCAACTCCGGCAACATCTTCAAATGTGACCGTGGGGTGTTCACCGGAGAACATCCTGGCTTTCGATTTACTGAAAGACATGGCTGCATTGTTACTGCCCTGGGCTTGCCTGAAAATGAACCAGAACGCACCAACCATAAGTAGGAATGGGAACAAGTAACCCAATACACTGAGCAGGCCGACCCACACGCCAGGTAGTTTTACCGAAATCTTCAGATCCGGGGCGGTTAATTGTTCAGGCGAAACCCCAAGCAGGGTTAATTCTTCGATCAGTGAGGAATTCGGGTTGTATGATGATTGTTTGATATCACCACTGGCATATTTGATGGATAATTCATTTTCATCTTCAATAATTTCCCTGACAACACCCGATTTGATATCAACAGCCAGCTGATTTATCGGAACCAGGTTCGATTCGCTGTTCTGCTGCCGAAAGTTGAAATAAACCATGGCAATAATTGCTGTAAATAGCAGTATGTATATAATATACGATTGCTTTCGTGAGTTCACTTAATCCTCCAAGTAGGGATACATAATATCCAACAAAGATTATACCAATCTACCTCAAAAAAAGACCTCTTGTAGACCTTGCCAGGATTTTCTAATATAGAATTTACAATCAGGTGTCTTGTTCAGATACCTGAAATATTTCAGTTAGTTCTTCATGGCATTGCCCGCAACCTGTTTTAGGGTTTTTGACAATATCCTTCGATTTCAAGCAATAAGCATGTACCTTGACCGATGTTCCAAGAAATAAGAAGCGTTTATTGATCGATCCAGAGATCACCATATGGGGGCAGGCATTTGCCCTGAGGATGTCAGGAACCGGGCAGTCTTTGCATAAGGATCTTTGCCACTGTCTCTTCTGACCGGGTTGATTTAATAACCGGCACTCTTCAAAATTCCTGCCTCGAAAATAATCGCCATAAAAGAATTTGCATTCTTTGCCATATGGGGTTTTCAATTCAGATGAATCCTTATTAATATTCCTGGGCGAAGGTCAAACCCTGGTTACATAGGAGCCAGTTCTCGTATCCACACGGATGGTATCGGACTCATTCACAAAAGATGGAACCTGTACTTTTAATCCGGTCTCGGTGACCACATTTTTGGTGACACCTGTCGCTGTGTTGCCCCGTGCTGAAGCGTCTGCGGACACCACTTTGAGGTCCACGCTGGTGGGAAGTTCAATGTCAATAGGTTCATCAGCATAAAAGGTCAACTTTACTTCCATATTTTCTTTTAAGAATCCGGCATAGTCACCCACAAGGGAGTTCGGGACTGCCGGCTGGTCAAAAGTGTCCATGTCCATGAAATAGAAAAAGTTATCATCGTGGTAAAGGTATGAGACATTGTGGTAATCCAGCCGGACATCCTGGACGCGGTCGCCGGATATAAAGGTCATTTCAAGGGTCGTGCCTTTGCGTAAGTCACGTGCCTTGATCCTGATGGTTGCTGATCCCCTGCCAGGTTTGTTATGGGCATATTCCAGTACTTTGTAAAGGTCATTTTCAATTTCGAAAGTCACACCCTTTCGAAGGTCATTTACATCAATCATTTGATCATCCTCATTTCATTACAACTTGCTTTAAAAAATAACTTACGGATTATAGCGCAGGATATAATCTTCAGCAAGTATCTAAAAAGCTACCTTGGTGTTTGAAATTAGTATGTTGTGAACGGAGAATGTATAATTTGTCCTAATCTTGAAATTATTGGAGAGAGAATGATCAATATTTGTGAAGTAAATCTTAATAGTAGATATGAGCGTGACAGATTTATTGATGTCCATTTTGACCTATATAAGGGAACTTCCCAGTGGGTACCACCATTCCGGGCGGATATTCACATGATGCTGAACAAGAAGAAACATCCATATTATGAACATTCAGATGCCGATTTCTTTATCGCTGAGCGGGATGGCAAACCGGTCGGTCGGATCGCTGCCTTGGAAAATAAACCATTCAACCTGTATCATCATGCGAAAGACGCCGAGTTTTACCTGTTTGACTCGATCAATGACCAAGCGGTTGCCGATGCCCTGTTTGATACAGTTGTCAACTGGGCAAAATCCAGGGGACTCAACAAACTGGTCGGTCCCAAAGGGTTTGGACCATTGGATGGGTATGGCATTCAAATCGAAGGCTTTGAATATCGCCAGATGATGAACATGATGAATTACAACTTCCCTTACTATCGGGACCTGGTTGAGCATTATGGTTTTTATAAGGCTGTAGATTTTGTCTCAAGTTTTGCCAGGCCGGATAACTTCATCATCCCAGAAAAAGTGCAAAAAGCATCAGAAATCGCCTTAAAAAGGGGATCTTTTGAGGTGTTGAACTTCAAGAACAAGGCCCACCTAAAGAAATGGGCTCCCAAAATCGGTGCAGCTTATAACAAGGCATTTGTCAACAACTGGGAATACTATCCCCTTAGCCAGAAGGAGATCGACTACGTCGTTTCCAATGTGATGACAATCGTTGACCCTGACCTGTTGAAGGTAATTCTGAAGAATGGTGAGGTCGTGGGTTTTACATTCCCATTTCCCGATGTTTCTCAAGCCATGCAGAGAAACTTAGGCAAATTGGGGCTGATAGAGATCATCAGGCTTTTTGCTGAGGTCAGGAAAACCAACTGGATCACATTCAATGGGGTGGGGATTTTACCGGAATATCAAGGCCTGGGAGGAAATGCCATCATCTATGTTGAATTGGCTAAAGCCATGCGGGCGAAACCACAATTTGTAAATTCTGAATTGACCCAGGTGGCCGAATCAGCCAAACAGATGCGTAAAGACCTGGCAAATCTGGGCGTAAAGTTCTATAAAAACCATCGGGTTTATCAAAAAGAAATTTAAAAAGGACATAAATCCTTATGTCCTTTTTGCCAAGCGGGTGATGGGATTCGAACCCACGGATGGTACCTTGGGAAGGTACTGCCTTACCACTTGGCGACACCCGCAAAAGCACAGGAATTTTACCTCATTTGGGGATTAATGCAAATAATTCCTTGAGAAAAGCTGCCATATTTAGTTGTTTTCGTAAAAACAGATAGAATTATTGATGATGAAGAGTTCGCTCGCCAGGCTATTAAAGCCTTCACCTGAAGCTAATATCGACGAACATAATTTTCGTCTTGTCATGCTGGATGCCATTGGTCTTGGGATAGCAAGCTCTGCAGCACCCTTCATCAATGTTTTTCTCGTAGGCCTGGGCGCATCCAATTCGGTTATTGGATTTCTCGCTTCAATGCCGGCATTGGCTGGCTTTCTGCTGGTTCTTTTTATCGGGCGCTTCCTTCAAAAAAGGGGGGATGTCATCAAATGGGCCAGTATCAGTGTGTGGGCGACATATTCAGGATATCTTTTTACAGGTTTATTGCCCTTCGTTCTTCCCCGTGAGTCTTTGGTCATCGGTATTCTACTTGTTTGGGCAGTCATAACAATCCCACAAACGATCATGGGTGTGACTTACCAGGCAATGTTGAAAGGGGTGGCAGGTGAGAATGGTCGCTTTGAACTTACCACCCGGCGTTGGGCCCTGCTCGGAATGATAACGGCATTCCTTACGACAATTGCCGGTCAGGTTATTGATTTGCTCAATTATCCTTTTAATTACCAGATAGTTTTTATGGTTTTATCGTTAGGTGGATTGATCAGCTTTACTGCAGTGCGCAGGATAAGAATTTCCTCCCCGACTAGTGACTCCAGGCCAAACAGGCAGACCGAGATCCCTTTCAAACAGTACCCGGCAATTATCAAGAGCAATAAACCTTTCTCAGGCTTCATTGCCAAAAGATTTGTCTATTTGTTGGGTGCGACGTTGATCGGACCTATCGTCTCACTTTACTACATTAAGGAAATCCAGGCCACAGCCGGTTGGATAGGAATTTTCAGCACGACTTCGACAATCACGTTAATTGTTGGCTACTTCTTCTGGTTGAGGATGAGCAGGAAGGTCAACACCAGGCGCATCCTCTTGTTAACCGTCTTCATGGTCAGTATTTGGCCGATTTTTCTTTCATTTACGAAAAATCCTTTCCTGATCGTATTCTTCCTGGTTTTTGTCGGGTTTTTCCAGGCAGGAATTGATCTTGTCTTCTTTGATGAACTCATGAAAACCATACCTGCTGGACAGGCTACCCTTTTTATTTCCATCAACATGTTGTTCCAATATTTCGCCAATTTCATTGGTCCCTTGTTGGGAACAACTTTGGCTGATTTCATAACGCTGAGATTTGTGCTGATAGTTGGTTCATCCATCTGTCTGACAGCTTTTATTCTTTTTTTCTTTGGCTCACAAAGAAAGAAAAACGCTATACCAGCAGATAATTAAGAAAAATTTGGTCTATAATAGTGCGATACCCATATAATGGAGAATGTAATAATGGACTTTGATATATTAAATTCACTTGTAAAAGAAGGCGAAAAGAGCAAAATAGTTCTACTGGTCATGGATGGTCTTGGCGGTTTGCCGATCACGCCGGGCGGGAAAACAGAGTTGGAAACTGCCAGAACACCAAATCTTGATGCACTGGCTGAGAAATCGATCCTCGGTTTGCAGCTGCCAATTCTGCAAGGCATGACTCCCGGAAGCGGACCTGCCCATATCGGTTTGTTTGGTTACAACCCGATCAAATTCAACATAGGGCGGGGTGTATTATCAGCGCTCGGTGTTGATTTTGACTTGCAACCGGAAGATGTTGCTGCCAGGGGAAATTTCTGCACGGTTGACGAGGCTGGCTTGATCACGGATCGCAGAGCTGGACGAATCTCCACTGAGGTGGGCGAAAAGCTTTGTGACCTGCTTCTAAAGAATGTCAAGCTTCCTGATTTTGAGTTATTCCTTGTTCCGGAAAAAGAGTACCGCTTTGTTTTTGTCTTGAGAGGCAAAAGCCTTAAAGCGGATATCTGTGACACAGACCCACAGGCAACAGGTAAACCTGCTATTATCGCCCAGGCTGAGTCACTGGATTCGGTTGAAGCTGCGGTGGCTATCCGCTCTTTTGTCAGCCAGGCAAATGAAATCCTGCGTGACCAATCACCAGCCAACAGCCTCGTGCTGCGGGGCTTCTCACAGTTTCCCGACTGGCCGAGATTTAATGATGTTTTTGGCCTGAATTCAAACGCGATTGCCATGTATCCCATGTACCGCGGGGTGGCAAAACTGGTTGGGATGCACGTCATGCCGCCTGCAAATTCCATGGAAGAAGAGATGGACATGCTGGAAGCGACCTGGAAAGACTATGATTTCTTCTTTGTCCATATCAAGAAGACAGACAGTGCAGGGGAGGACGGCAATTTTGACCTCAAGGTTCATGTCATCGAGCAGGTTGACGCATTATTGCCGCGGATTTTAAATCTAAATCCTGATGTGCTGATCGTAACCGGCGATCATTCGACCCCTGCCTTGTTGAAATCCCATTCCTGGCATCCTGTACCGACCATCCTGTACTCACCGACCTGTCGACCTGATGGTATCGCTGAATATGGTGAGCGGGCATGTTCCAGGGGAAGCCTCGGAAATTTCTACCCGTCATACGAATTGTTGCCACTGGCCCTGGCACACGCCGGACGATTGGAAAAGTTTGGCGCTTAACGAACCAAAACGAATGATAGCCCATTCGGATCTTTCGAATGGGCTATTTGTTTAATAATGCTCAGGTCGCCGGTCACTGAACAAGCTGTTGGCCGGAGAAAATTCCTTATCCAGGGCTTCAAGGGGGTCCACATCAATGATCTGAACCTGTGGGCCTTGGATGGGGGCCTTTGCCAGGATCTGTCCCCTGGGCGAGGTGATCTGGGAAGCACCGGTGAAAATTATTTCTCCTTCAGGCGAACTTTCACTACCATAGCGGTTTGCTGTGATCGTAAAGACCCGGTTTTCGATACTCCTGGTGACCATCGCGGGTTGACAGTATGGTGTGACAAGGTTGGCGGGGTGGGCAATGATCTGTGCGCCATCAAGGGCTAATTTGCGGCTTACCTCAGGGAAAATCCAATCAAAACAGATCATCATGCCAATATTTACATGGTTAAATGTAAACAATTGAAGGCCAGTGTTTCCGGGTTGAAATAACCTCTTCTCCAGGTTGTAAAGGTGGATCTTTCGATAGTGCGCGATGACACCCGAGCCTAGGATCGCTGCTGAGGCGTTGTAAAGATGCTCGCCATCGAATTCTGAAAAGCCGGTAATGATGCAGGCATTCTTTTGGTTACAGATTTCTTGTAAAGAAGATAGAAACGGACCTGAACCATCAGCTGCCTCGCTGACATTCTTTAGTTGCCCCTGATCAAAATAAAAGTAACCGGAATTTGCCAATTCAGGCAGCACCATCAGGTCAAATTCTTTGCCCTGTACGAGGTCATGAATGACAGCGATATTCTTCTGAACATCATTTCTGGCTGGAAAGAACTGTAAAAATCCAATTTTCATATGGGCATCCAAACTTTGTTATTATGATAAAGTATTATAAAGTAGGTTCGTACTTAGAGAAGGTTTGATGATGGAAAAAGAAGCGCTATTTTACGATCGGTTGGCAGACAATGTTGTCCAATGTAAACTTTGTGCCCATCACTGCCTGGTCAAGCCGGGTAGAAAGGGTATATGCCTGGTTCGCCAGAATAATGACGGAATACTTTATTCCCTCACTTATGGCAATCTTATCGCCCAACATGATGACCCTATTGAAAAGAAACCCCTTTACCATTTTTTACCGGGATCGCATGCCTGGTCGATCGCTGCCCCGGGATGTAACTTCCAGTGTGAATGGTGTCAGAATTGGGAGATCTCCCAGATGCCACGCTACTCGGGTGATCTTTCAAACGGTTTCATCTCTCCCGACCAGGTTGTTCAGGATGCTGTGGATCACAAATGTGTGGCGATTGCGTATACGTACACAGAACCCACCGTCTTTTACGAATTTTCCCGGGATGTCGGGTTGCTGGCAAAAGCAAGGGGATTGCGAAATGTTTTTGTGACAAATGGCTACATGACCCCCGAAGTGATCCGCGATTTATCCACCTGGCTGGATGCAGCCAATGTCGATATCAAGGCGTTTTCTAACACCGCATACCAGAAATTGATCAACGCCCGTTTACAGCCAGTTCTGCAGGCATGCAGGTTGATGAAAGAGCAAGGAATATGGCTGGAGATCACCACATTGGTCATCCCTGGCGTGAACGATGACCTGGAGGAAATGAAACAACTGGCAGGGTTCATTGCCGGGGAACTTGGCGTGGAGACCCCCTGGCATGTAAGCAGGTATTATCCTTCCTACAAGTTCGGCCATGTCGCTGCAACGCCGCCCGAAACGATCCGCAAAATTGTTGAGGTCGGCAGGTCGGCAGGCCTGTATTATGTGTACGAGGGTAATTTACATCATGAAACCAGCACATACTGCCCAAAATGCGGTGAATTGGTCCTGTCCAGGGGTAGCTATTTCGTAAACCACAACAAGATAGCGGATAATTCAAAATGTCCAGGCTGTGGATTCTTGATAGCAGGAAGAGAAATTTACAAGATTGCGCATAGCTAATTCAATTATGATTAACTCTGATTTACCGGTTGTTTATGGTCCGATATTTTCCCGCAGGTTGGGCCGATCCCTGGGTATAAATATTTTACCTGGACGAGAGAAGACATGTTCTTTCGATTGCGTCTACTGTGAATGTGGAAGAACTGCAACTAAAACGTTATTTCCTCAGCCTGAAACGTTTCCATCATCAGAAGAGATACTGGTCGCAATTGAAAGGACTTTGAAAAAACCTCTCACCATTGATCATGTGACATTTTCGGGCAATGGAGAGCCCACCTTACACCCTGATTTCCTCAAAATCGCTCAAGAGACAATCGCCCTGGTTAAAAAGCTCAAGCCGTCGGCAAAATTGGCGCTGTTGACGAACTCAAGTACCTTTAATAAACCGGATATTCTGCAAGCTCTCCAACACTTTGATAAATTGTTCATGAAGGTCGATGCGGCTGATGAAGCCACATTTCTCAAGATAAACCAGCCCACCCAGGATGTTAATTTTGTAAAGATTATTGATTTTTTGAAATCGCTTCCATCCATTACCATTCAGACCGCGGTCCTTTCAGGTGAACCTGGCAACGATTCCATATCTCATATCAAACGCCTGGTGGAGGTATTGGCATATATAAATCCAGGTGAAGTCCACTTTTATACCCTGGACAGGCCTGCCTGGCATCCTGGAATAAAAAGAACCGGTAACCTGGCTGATCTTATCATGCCCCTCATATCCGGGACAGGTCTTCGGTTCCAAATATTCTAGTAAATACTAGCCTCTTATCAGTTCGTCAAAAATATTCTCAAGGATGGGACCTGCCACCAACTCCTGGATTTTCTCAGTAAAGGTGGACATCTGGCTGTCATTTTCTATGAAAGGTACTTCTTCCCGGATTGCCTGGAACAGCTTCCTGGTACCCATACCAAGCATTTGGTTTCCATAGGTGCTTGATATTCGGAAATCTATCGCCTGGGCTGCCGAGAGCAACTCCAGCGAGAGAATGGTCGCCAGGTTGTCCAGGACCGCCCGTGCGTGAAGGCAGGCATTAGCTCCCATGCTGACGTGATCTTCAACATTGGCAGAACTGGGGACCGAGTCAGTACTGCTGGGGTGCGAAAGGACCTTATTTTCAGACGCCAGCGCTGCCGCAGTGTATTGAATGAGCATGAACCCGGAATTTACACCGCTATTTTTGATCAGGAAAGGCGGTAGAAGATGCTGATTGTTGGATTCGTCCACCAACTTGGCGATCCGCCGCTCGATCATGTTACCCAGGTCGGTCATGGCTATGGCTAAATAATCCATGGCAAATGCCAGGGGTTCACCATGGAAATTGCCCCCGGATAGAATTTCTGCTTTATTATCCTGGTCAAAGAAGATCAAGGGGTTGTCAGTCACGGAGTTTATTTCGATCTCAAAAACCCTTGAACAAAATTCTACTGTGTCCCTTATGGCGCCGTGCACCTGGGGGATGCAGCGCAGGGTATAGGCATCCTGGATGTTTAATGGGTCATATTCCCGTACAAATGTGCTTTTATCGAGGATCTTCAGGAAGTTGTCAGCTGTTACCTGTTGACCTTTATGTGGTCGCAGTGCATGGATGCGGGGGTCAAAAGCCTTTAAAGTGCCATTCAGCGCTTCCAGGACTAAACTGCCCGAAAGGTCAGCGATCTTCAGCAGCTTTTTGGCCTTAACAGTCAAAATTGCACCCATCGCGCTCATAAAACTGGTGCCGTTGGTCAGCGCCAGGCCTTCTTTGGCACATAGATTGATCGCTTGCAGTCCGCATCTATTTAATGCCTCGGATGCAGGCATGTTTTCGCCTTTGAACTGGACTTCACCCAGTCCGATCAGGGGCAGTGCCATATGGGCCAAAGGTGCCAGGTCCCCGCTGGCACCCAGGGATCCTTTCTCAGGGATGAGAGGATAAATTCCGAGGTTAAGTAACTTCAGGAGCAACTCCAGGGTTTCCACCTTGATACCTGAATGGCCTCTTGCCAGGGTATTTGCCCTGATAAGCATCATAGCCCTTGTGGTCGGAACGTCCAGCTTGGGTCCCACCCCGACCGAATGAGAAAGCAGGATATTCTTCTGCAGTTTCCCGACCTGGTCTTTTGGAATGATCGTGTTCTTTAAGGCACCAAAACCAGTTGTTATCCCGTAAACCACGCTATCACTTTGGATGAATTGCTCAACGGCTTGTGCAGCCTTGTTTATTCCCTTGTAGCAGGCGTCTGATAGGCTGACCTTGATGCTTTCATCAAAGGCAAAAGCACATACTTTTTCGATCGTCAGTGAGTTACCGTCTATGACCAGGTTTGGCACTGTGCTTCTCTCCGTTTAGGTTGGGTTGGTTATTCTTCGATGATTTCGACCGAATTGATCATTACCGCATCTGCATCAACCCTCGCTGGGTCACGGGGTGGTATGGACAATAGGACGTCCAACCCGGCGATCACCTGCCCAAACACGGAATGTTTGTTATCCAGCCAGGGCGTGGGCACGTGGGTGATGAAGAATTGCGATCCATTGGTGTTGGGACCGGCATTTGCCATGGATAACACGCCCGGTTTATCATGGCGCAGCTTGGGGTGAAATTCATCCCTGAACTGGTACCCGGGGCCGCCTCGTCCGGTTTTTGTCGGGTCTCCCCCCTGTGCCATGAAGTTTTCGATCACGCGGTGGAAGATCGTGTTATTGTAGTAACCTGCCCTTGAAAGAAATACAAAATTATTGACTGTATTGGGCACTTTATCGCTGTACAGGGCGATCTTGATATCACCTTTGCTTGTTTTCAGAAGGGCTGAATATTTCTTGGTTGGGTCGATAGCCATTTCTGGCGCTTTATTCCATTGAAGTGGTGTCATTTGGTTGCCTTTCAATTTTTTGTTTCCTCAATTGTAGCATTGATTAATTTATGCTGCTGCAGTTAAAAATTTACTCTGGTCTAAATTCTTTCCAGTCTGTAAATGTCACCGGTAACAGGTTTTGTGTAAAAAATTCAGATCAGGTAACTTTAATGGTTATAATCAAAAAAAGTCTTGCCTACGGAGAAGGATTTTGGACTCTCAATTAAAACAACTTGATCCAGGTTTATCTGAAGTGACTGAACCCAAAAGACACTCCACCTTAAAATACCTTTTGGTGTACCTGGTAAAGAAAATTATCCTGATTTCTGCAACAATTTTTATTGGTGTATTGATAACTATAGTCATTGTCAACCGACCTGTTCAGGTTGGGATGGGGGTGGCCCAACCGCAACTCGATAAGGCATTGATGGGGGAAATTCAAAGGCAGATTAACTATTATAAATATTCCCTTAATGCTTACTCTGAGACCGAAATTAACATTCGCACTGAACAAATGGTGAAAGCATCAGGACTGGATTCACCAAAGCTGATCAAACCTCTGATTTACACATTTAAAGCGCTGAAGTTTGATTGGGGTGAAATGATGGGTGGATGGCAAGCGCATCCTTTTTTTGCAAATGCAGCCAGGGGCTCAGACTACAACCTGAACGAAATCATTCTGCAATACCTGCCTGCTACACTTATTCTTGTCGTGACCTCCTATTTATTGATCCTGTTCATCGGCTTGCCATTGGCTTTAAAGATCTCCCAGCATCAAAATTCCTGGTTTGATAAATTGATATCATTCCTAGCACCGCTCTCCTCACTGCCCAGTTGGGTGATAGGCTTGCTATTGATCTACATCTTTGCTGTTGAATTAAAGTTATTCCCCATTAGTGGGTTCTTTGATCCCCTGCCCCCGGAAAATAAAATTGGTTACATACCGGTTATCTTCAAGCATATGGTTTTACCAGTGCTTGCGATCGTCTTGAGCCTTATATTCCAGTTGATTTACTCCTGGCGGACCATGTTCATCACATTTAGCGAGGAGGATTATGTAGAGCTGGGAAAAGGCATGGGTCTGCCTCCCAGGAAGTTGCGCAATAAGTACATTCTTAGACCAACCTTACCATTTATCATTACCAGTTTCTCTTTGATGCTGGTCAGTTTTTGGCAAATGACCATGGCTCTCGAGGTGATTTTCAATTGGCAGGGCATTGGTTGGCTTTATATCAAGACAGGTTTACCTAATTATTGGGGAGAATCAATGTACCCCGGTAACTTGGTCATCTCAATTACCCTTGTAGTATTATTTGCATATTTTTTAGGGATAGTGGTTTTTATTCTCGATTTTGTTTATGTGATGGTGGATCCTCGCATTCGCTTATCAGCAAACGAACCAATACTAAGATCTCAGAAATTCCATAACAGGAATTTACAGAAATTTGATAGAAAATTCTTTAAAACCATGCTGACCAGGGTTCCATTACCAGAGAGTGCGGTCAAGGAGGAAGAAACCACACCTATTGATATAAATGTCAGAAGGTTCAAGACGAGGCAATTTAATACCAGTCTTAAGCGTTTCTTCATCGATATTCGAAAATTTCCATCAGCCATCGTAGGAATGATTTTGATTACATTGTTATTAATGGGGTCGATCTATGCGGTTGTGGGATTACCTTATAAGGAAATTGGCGAAGAATGGGGTCGAACTGTACTTTCGGGTGAATCTCGTGTACCCAAACTCGCTCAACCAGCTTGGACAAATGTTTTCCGGAAAAAGGATTTGTTATCCAGCATCATTATTAAAAGCACGGATGCAGATGTAATTCGGAACGAAACCGTTAACCAGGATGGATCCAAAGTGATCTCCATCATAATGAATTTTGACTATGATTTTTCTGAAATTCCAGGAGAAATATATCTGCACCTGGATGGAGATTATGATGTCAAACTACCATTCATATCTCTACTCTGGAAAACGCCTGACGGCAGGGAAATCAAATTGAATGGCATGGCGGTTAGTCCAGGCAGTTCCTACGACTTTGTTACCAATATTCCAGCCCGACGATGGGTCTCTGAAAATGAGAATTGGCAAAAATGGTTTAATTTCACCAAAATATTTCCCACTCCATACCACTACCTATTATTTGCATCACCAGAAGGTGCCGATAAACCAACAGTTGTCAATGGATCCTATCAATTGTTCATCAACGGGATAACTTTTGAAAAAAACAGCGATATCCAGGCAGAACTTGTCCTTCTTGGTCAGGTTTATGGAGCAGCAGGAACCGATTACTTACGCCGTGACCTGGTCGTCCCTCTTCTGTGGGGTATGCCCTTTGCCTTGATCATCGGGCTGGTGGGTTCAGTGGTCACGACATTACTTTCCATGATTTTCGCTGCCGCCGGTGTTTGGTTTGGCGGATGGGTGGATGATCTAATTCAGCGGATCACTGAAATCAACCTGGTCCTTCCTGTTTTGGCAATTGCCGTACTGGCATCTGCCTTCCTGGGAATTAACCTTTGGGTTATTCTATTTGTTATCCTTATTCTGAATGTATTTGGTTCTCCAACCAAGAACTTCAGGGCGGCATTTCTACAGATCAAGGATGCTCCTTATATAGAATCTGCCCGTTCATATGGCGCAAGCGATTTCCGCATCATCCTCAAGTACATGGTGCCAAAGATAGTCCCGATCCTGGTTCCCCAGCTTATTATCCTGATACCGAGTTTTGTGTTCTTGGAAGCAACATTGGGATTATTTAATATAAACACCGGTTTGCCAACCTGGGGAGCTGTGATTTACCAGGCTATGACGAAGGGGGCTCTATATGGATCTCGTTATTGGGTTCTGGAACCGCTGGCTCTCTTGTTATTGACCGGCCTGGCCTTTGCCCTCTTTGGATCTGCTCTCGAAAGGATCCTCAATCCCAAGTTATTGGAAGAATAAACCAGTTCATGTGTCTCTTTAAAATTTGATGTATTCTGTCATAAATTTACAGGTACAATAATGGATTGTAAATTGGATCAATAACATGAAAAAGCAGACATTTCTCACGATCTTGGGTATGGCTATATTCGCAATAGGATTTATTGTCGCCTTTGCCTTCAACGCCAAGGCAGTCTGGACTGACCTGGAGGGCATGTCCTTCTGGGGTTACCCGGAAGTCACCAGCTACGACCACACGATCGAAGGGGATGTAGACATCTCAAATTTTAATTGCCCCATTCTTATAACGCCACGGGATGAAGGAGTTGCCAACTATTCATTAAGAAACCGCCAGGCTTTCGTTGCCAAACCAATTATTCAGCTTCATGTCAGCGATCCGGGTGAGGTGGAGGGCATTTTCAGGGAAAGTTTTCAGGTCTCATTTTTGCCAAAAGAAACACAGGCTTTTAATACAACCATTTCAAAAGCAAACAACCTGCCAGACAACCGGATATTTATCCGGCTTTTCCTGCGCCAGGGGGTTGGCCAACCGCCTTATGCAACGAAGCACTGTGGAGTTTTGTTTTTTGATGCAGGTCGATTTTCTGGAAACCAACTGGTAATTTTTGTAATCACTTTGTCTTCTGTTTTGATGTTTACGGGCATATTTCTCCATCTTCTCGATAAAAAGCGACACAATGATTCCAGTAACAAAATTCTGGGTTTTTTGATCTTCCTGGGGGTATTATCCTTGTCAGGTTTTATCCTGAATTTGGCTGGATTTTGGGTGATTTCTTCTGTCTTTCTGATATTGTCTGTCCTTCTTTTTGTCTCGATCGTTGAATCACGGTTGATAAGAAAATGGACCTAAACATAATTTTTATAAAGTAAGTGGACAATATCATTTGGTAAAATTACATCCTCTATACCTTATAAGGAGTTTTATTAATGTCAGATATGTTTTGTTATCAGTGCCAGGAAACCTATAAAAATGTTGGTTGCACAACACGGGGCATCTGTTCTAAAAATTCCTCTGTGGCTAATTTGCAGGACCTGTTGATTTACCTGCTGAAGGGCATCTCCTTCTGGGGAACAAGGGGCCGTAATATGGGTGTGGTAATTCCCGAGATCGACCTTTTTGTTGCCCAGGCATTGTTTGCGACCATTACCAATGCAAATTTTGATGAACATCGCTTTGTTGAGCTGATCAAACAGGCGCTTGCCCATCGTGAAAACCTGCAAAAAACTGCCCAGGCCAAATGCCAGCAATTGCACGGCAATCCCTGCCCGGGTAACGGGCCGGATTGGGCATCATGGGTTCCCGGATCATACGAGATCGATGAGCTTCTCAAGAAGGCGGTCACAATAGGGGTCCAATCAGATCCAGATCTGGATATTGATGTCCGTTCGCTGCGTGAAACTGTCACCTATGGTCTGATGGGGATCTCAGCTTATGTGGATCATGCTTATATTGTTGGTGGAGAGGATCCTGAGGTTCTGGCGTTTTTACAGGAAGCCCTGGATGCCATAACCGATAAATCAAAAACTATTGACGAGTTGACCAGCCTGGTGCTTAAGACCGG
Source organism: uncultured Anaerolineaceae bacterium (assembly GCA_964435475.1). GTDB lineage: Bacteria > Chloroflexota > Anaerolineae > Anaerolineales > Anaerolineaceae > CAYSZB01. Next base: position 43,368 of record CAYSZB010000014.1, read on the forward strand.
TCAGTTCGGCGTCAAAGCAATGGCACTCTTGGATAAGGCCAACACCGACGCCTATGGCCATCCGGAACCCACCCGGGTCAATTTAGGCGTCAAGCCCGGTCCAGCCATCCTGGTCAGCGGGCATGACCTGCTTGACCTGGATGAGTTACTTCAGCAGACGGAAGGAACCGGGGTTAATGTCTACACCCATGGCGAGATGCTGCCAACCAATGCCTATCCCGGCTTAAAGAAATATAAACATCTTGTCGGAAACTATGGTGGCTCATGGTGGCGCCAAAGGGACGAATTTTCAACTTTTAACGGTGCCATATTAATGACCACCAATTGTCTCGTGCCCTTAAGGGATGCTTACAAGGATCGAATTTTCACAACCGGCATGGCCGGGTACCCGGGTGTTCCGCATATTGCTGACAGGCTCCCGGGAAAGCAAAAAGATTTTTCAGCGGTGATCGCTAAAGCAAGGTCCTGCCCTGAACCACAGGAAATTGAGCAAGGTGAGATCACCATTGGTTTTGCCCATCACACGGTTCTGGCCAATGCCCAGAAAGTCATCGACCTGGTTAAAGCAGGCAAGATCACCAGGTTTGTTGTCATGGGCGGTTGTGACGGCAGGCAGCCCACCCGCAAATATTACCAGGATTTTGCCAAAGCCTTGCCGCCTTCAACCGTGATCCTGACTGCCGGATGTGCAAAATATCAATATAACAAATTAAACCTCGGCGAGATCGAAGGCATTCCCAGGGTCCTGGATGCAGGTCAATGCAATGACTCATATT